>CAZTKW010000023.1:0-15284 GCA_964614315.1 uncultured Pirellulales bacterium | reverse complement strand
CAAAAATGGCAGCCAAGAATTCTTCAAAAGGCTTGACTATCAAGACAGTCGCTACCCCTTAACTTAGCAAATCAAGTGAAAAATAAGGCTAATTATAGCCTTTTAGAGCGAGTTGGGTTAGAATTTTAGCTATGGAAAAGGCTCGCAGTTGGTTAAGGCAAGGCAATCGTCGCACAAGTGGGAGAAAAAGGAGCAAAAACCGTTCGGCGCCGGGGGCCTTGGCAGGGAGAAAAAGCTTCGGTTTGTGAACAGGCTAAAGAACAAAAAGTTACCCTTCGGCAAAGCACAAATAATTAATGCATAAAAAAATTTTAGGTGGTTGACAGGCCATCTATTTTCGGCTAATATAAGCTCGTATTTTATATTGGACGATACTTATGTATTATCCCCGAACATTAAATGACGTTTGGCTCACCGCCTCAGAGCAATTTCCGGCCCTTTTATTAACCGGAGCCCGGCAGGTGGGAAAGACAACCTTTTTGCAGCATCTGTGTGAGGACAATAGAACTTACATAACATTAGATGACCCAGCATCGCGCTCACTGGCCAATGAAGACCCGGCCCTGTTTATGAAAAGATTCGAGGCTCCTGTTTTGATTGATGAGATACAGTATGCTCCGAACCTGATGCCTTTTATCAAAATGGCAGTCGATACCAGTAAAAAAACGGGCCAATTCTGGCTGACGGGTTCGCAGCAATTTCTGATGATGAAGGGGATATCCGAGACACTGGCCGGAAGAGTCGCCATATTGAATCTGCTCGGTTTTTCCGGTCGGGAACGTTACCGGTCAAACTTAGATATTCAGCCGTTCATACCTGAAAGGCAAATGCTGGATTCAAGAGCACCGTACGTTAAAAAAGCTAATTTGAAGCGTATTTATAAAGACATCTGGACGGGCAGTTTTCCTGCGCTGATTGCCGGCCCTGCCAGGAATAAGGAGTTGTATTACAGTTCTTATCTTCAAACCTATTTACAAAGAGATGTAAGGAATCTGACCCAAGTCGGCGATGAAATTTCCTTTTTAAAATTTATAAGGGCATGCGCCGCCAGGACGGGGCAGCTATTAAATCTTTCAGATATTGCCAAAGATACGGACATCAGCATTCCGACCGCCAAGAACTGGCTGTCAATCCTGCAGGCAAGTTTTCAGGTTTACTTACTTCAGCCTTATCATAGTAATATTACAAAGCGATTGATTAAAACGCCTAAACTTTACTTCCTCGATACAGGTCTGTGCAGTTACCTGACAGAATGGGCAAGCCCTGAAACGCTGGAAAGCGGCGCTATGTCGGGTGCAATTTTTGAAACATACGTACTAACGGAACTATTGAAATCTTACTGGCACAAAGGCCTGCAGCCTGTTCTCTACTATTATCGGGATAAGGACAAAAAAGAAATCGATTTTCTGATCGAGCAAAATCAGAAGCTATACCCTATCGAAGTTAAAAAGGCAGGTATGCCCAAAAAAGACTGGATTAAATCTTTTCCTGCTCTGCAAAAATTAAAAAAAGATATTGGAAATGGTGTTGTCGTTAG
Source organism: uncultured Pirellulales bacterium (assembly GCA_964614315.1). Lineage (GTDB taxonomy): Bacteria > Planctomycetota > Phycisphaerae > Sedimentisphaerales > Anaerobacaceae > CAZTKW01. Next base: position 13,747 of record CAZTKW010000023.1, on the reverse strand, counting down.
TATGGTTGAAAGAACCTTCCCGATAGATGATAATAATGATGCTGTACCAATTACAATACTGTAATATTGACGCAAACGTCAATCATTGACAAATCTGATTACCTATCCATTGGCAAAGTAGAATCGACGGGGCGCAAGTATGACGAGAAGTTTTAGCGTTGGGATGTGAACCATCTGGCCTTGTAGAAATGCTGGCCGGGGATAAAAAGAACCGAGTCGGGATTTAGGAAACGGATTTTTTGCGACCACCACTGGCCGTCATCGGCCCTGATATAGGCCAGCCGGCCCGAAACAGGATTTGCAGAAACGCTTTTGACGTGGAGAGTGTTATCTATGGCCTCATACTTTTGAAAGGTTTTTTTGTCGCGGTCGAAAAGCCATACGTAGTTGGTAGTCGTAACAAAAAGTTTATTCGTGCCCGGGAGGGGGTAAAGGTCATGTCCCATCTCTTCGGGAAGTTTGACCATAACAATACGCTCTAAAGCCGGCTGGGGGCTGTTCCAGTCTTTTAGCCTGTAGGCCCGAATGTCGTCGCCGGCCAATGCCCAGAGGACCTGCCTATCTTCATCCCAGATTACGCCATGTCCCCAGGGCAGGCTGTCGCTGAAGAGTTCTTTTTCAGGACTGGACAGGTCATATAGAATCAGGCGGTTTCCGTCGGGTGAATTCGAAACAGCTACGGCAACGCGGCCGGCAGGGAGGATTTCCGCTGAATGCGCATTGGCCGCCACCGCATAGAACAGTACCTTTTTTGACTTTACTTCGACAAGGGCTATGCCGCCACTTGAAGCGGTGATGAGTATTTTTCGGCCGCCATCGACAACTTTACATTCGTCGGTTGTTTCAAAAAGAGGGACTAATTTCTCCGGCAGATCGCTGCTGTCCTTAGCCTTCCAGCTCCAGAGTTTTACCGGTCTTTGCTGATTTTTATGGCCGGTATCGATAATAAAAACCTCGTCCCAGCCGCACAAAACGAGCTTATCGGAAGATGGTTTTATGTACAGGGCCTTATTTTCGCCTGTTGCACAGCCGGCAATAAACAGGGCTGAGAGTACGATTATGAGAGATAAATATATAATTCTTGCCATAATTTGCCGAAGTAGTATATGTAACAAAAGCTTCGGCGACAAGTAAAAATATATGGATATATGAGGAAGCAATATGGCCGAATTCAATATTGATATGCCAGATTCCAACGGGCGGATTGAACCGGCGCAAAGGATAACGCGCCTGCCGCCATATCTGTTTGGACGTTTGAATGCTTTGAAACTCAGCAAGCGGCGGGAGGGCGCCGACATAATCGACCTTGGAATGGGCAATCCCTCCGACGGGGCACCCCAGATTGTGATTGATAAATTGTGCCAGGCCGCCCAGGACCCCCGCAACCACAGGTACAGCTCTTCCAAGGGGATAGAAAATCTTCGTGCAGAGGTGGCTAAAAAATACGAGCGAAAGTGGAACGTTAAGCTCGACCCTGAAACGGAGGTATTAGCCTGTTTGGGCTCGAAGGAGGGTTTTAGTCATTTATGCCTGGCGATGTTGGGGCCGGGTGATACTGCCATAGTTCCGGACCCTGCCTTTCCGATACATAACTATGCAGTGGCTATGGCGGGGGCAAATGTCATAACGGTGCCATTAGGCTGTGACCAGAAATTTCTCGATACTATCGCTATGGTCTGCGAGCATTTATACCCGAAGCCGAAACTGCTGATTCTGAATTTCCCGCATAACCCGACGGCAATGACCGTTGACGAGGGATTTTTTGAGCCGGTTGTGGCTTTGGCAAAGCGTTTCGGTATTGCCGTCATTCACGATTTTGCCTATGGCGAAACCTGTTTCGACGGTTATAAAGCCCCGAGTTTTCTGTCGGTTAAAGGGGCAAAGGACATCGGCGTCGAATTTATTACCATGAGCAAGCCTTACAATATGGCGGGTTTCAGAATCGGGTTTGTGGCCGGTAACAGGGACATGGTCGATTATCTGAGTACGATAAAGGGGTATTATGATTACGGCATTTTTCAGGCCGTACAAATAGCCGGAATTATTGCCTTAAGACATTGCGAAAAGGAGATAATCGCTCAAAGCCAGAGGTATCAGGCCAGGCGCGATGTGGTCTGTGAGGCGCTGGAGAGAATCGGCTGGGAAGTGGAAAAACCACGTGCAACGATGTTCGTATGGGCAAAAGTGCCGCCTGAGCATTCCAAAGGCAAGGGCAGTATCGATTTTGCTATGGACCTGATGGAACATGCCGAGGTTGCTATTGCCCCGGGAAGGGGATTCGGTGAAAACGGTGAAAATTATATGCGTATAGCCCTTGTGGAAAACGAGCAGCGGCTTCGCCAGGCAATCCGCAATATAAGCCGATTTGTGCAGCAAAAGCCCATAAGAAAGGCAAAAGCAACGACGAAAACTTAAGCCCTTTTTATACGGCAATTCGACAACGAACATAAGCCCACTTTATATCACACAAATCACGCGCAGCAGCAGGGACAAACAGTGTTCGTTAACCACAGGCAGAGAAAAAAATTGCCGCGGTCCTTAAAAAAATGCACCTTTGGCACCCTCAAAATCGCCCTTTATGCCCCCTTAAACGGTATCTTGTGACAATTTGCCTTGATGTTTGGAAAAACGGACAAAAAAACTTAAAAAAAGACTTGACTTCCATAGACTAATATGGTTTAATGATAGCATCAGCTTGGGGGCTGAAAGAAAACTCATCAGTAATTATATTTGTTTTGCTCTTTGGTATTGTGTATTTTGCTTTTTAAGGACTTTTAAGACTCTGTGCAGGGGTGCACATCAATAAATGGGGGTAGGGAAAACTCAACGATGTAGTATTTGTACATCCTGCGTCTAATCAGGGCGCAAATGTTACAAACAGACGCTTGGTATACAGGTGTTATTACCTGTAAGGGGCGTAGGGTACTCCTTACGAAAAGAAAACTCAGAATATAAACGCGCAGAAGGTGCGCGCTAAATGAGAGCACAGGTGTGTAAACGGCTCTTTTTGAAATAAAGATACTTAGTATTTACGGGGAAAAAATAACACAGAGTTGAGTATTTTAAGAAACATAAGGAAAGGGTGAAAGTGATGAGAAGGTTTATCTTTTTAGCTTTGTTACTCGTCGTTACAATATTTGTAGAGGGCACCTCTGCCTTACATCTACCTGAGAGCTCATATATGGACGGCGCCTGGGAGGGGGTCCTGAACTATGTCGACGAAGGTTTAGGTTTTGACGTGGGGATTGCTTACTCTGTTTACGACGTTGATCACCTGGAGTCTATGTCACAAGAAGAAGCATTTGTCAGCGACGTGCAAGACGAGTTGGGCCTGGATGGACAGTTCATTTACGCTTACCAGTTATTCAATCGGCCCAACGATGCGGAAGGCGAGTACACGAATATTTCATATTTTGGATTATTAGACCTCAACAAAACTCCAGTTGACGAAAGTCTTATAAATGGCGACACAAGCGCTATGGACGACCATGATGGAGGGGTAGCCCCATACATCCCCTCTCTTCAACAGGGAACCTGGAGATTTACCGAAGGTGTTTTAGCAAACGGCGAAAAATCATGGCTTCTGGTATTCAGCAGTGAATATGCTCCCGGCAGAGGTACGTTTACAATGACCAGTGAGCCTTCTGGCCCAGCGATCCCGGAAATGCCTGAGCCTGCTACGATAGCATTACTTGGCCTGGGCGGTCTAGTGTTTCTTAAGAAACGAAGAATATCTAAATAATATATGATTTATCTTTTGTGTAAAAAGCGACGTGTGTGATGACAAAACATAACAACTTGATATTCACTGGATGGCAGGGCTTGATATTAGTAATTTTGGCCCTTTCGGTCGGCTTGCTTGAGCCGGCATATTGCCAACCGGACGGCACCGTTCTTCTGCTTCAGCAAACACCTGCCGAGGGCGGCAGCGTAACTCCAGGGACAGGAATTCACCACTTCGGCCAAAATACAGAGGTTATCCTGACGGCCAAGCCAAAACCCGGCTATCAATTCGTTTACTGGTTAGGCAATGTAAGCAACCCGACAGCAACTAAAACTATTGCGTATATGGATGCTCCGAAAATCATTGTCGCTGTATTTGAGCATTCCGAATACGACCTTTTACCTATAGAAGAGGGCCCCCCTTTCTCATTTGGCAGGGGGGGGATGTTACCTCACGCCCCGGATTTTGGCAATTCCGGTGGAGGCGGTAGCGGAGGAGTGCGTAGAAAATCGCCGTCATGGCCGAGACCACCCGAACCTCCGGAGCCGCCTGAGCCCGAAGAAAATTTCCCGGTCCCGGAACAAACGCCGGATTTTCCTGTCCCGGAATTACCGGAGCCGGCAACAATAATATTACTTGGCGCAGGGGCTATGCTTTTGTTGAGGCAAAAACAAAAATCCAAATGAAATATGACGCTGCCGCTGGGCAGCTTTTCGGCATTTACGAATTGGGGAAAAGAAATTGATTCGGCAAAAAACTTGTTGGCTTCTTACAAAATAACAAAACTGTAAATCGTCCCCCCTTAGTAAGTGCCCCCCATAAGGAAATTTTATTGCAGGACCCAAACGGATATAACATCGAGAACAGTTCGATAGAAATCTGATTGGGTCCTCATCTATAATCTCGGAACTATTTAATCCCCGCCGTCTTCACGAATCGGCAACGCTCTCAAGTTTTATCAGCAAAACCTCTCACGATTTTCTAAACACAGCTACGACGTTTTCGACCTCGACTACAAACAGCCGATTATCACCTTCAAAATCGACGGGTATTGCCCCCTTGGGATTGAACAGCACCTTGTCATATTGGCGGAGTGGGATGTCCGGTGTGTTTTCCACTTCTGCGGAAATTGTAACTATTCGGCCGGTTATCGTCGGAATCTCTATATTGTCCGGCAGTTGGATGCCGCCCTTGGTTTGCTTTTTGTCTTCATCTTTGCGAATCAGAACGCGTTTGCCGATTGGCTCAACCGTTTCGAGCGGCTTTACTTCGGTTTGATTTTTCTTGTCCATTTTAAGCTCTGCAAAACAGCCTGTTTTTGAATATCACGATTATTATAACACTTGAACGCTGATTTTACAAGTTTTTTGGGATCCGAGATTTGTTGAAAAATGCACAATCAGACGGTTTAGGTAATATATTTATTTTTACTTTGCAACTTTTCTGGCAGCCGGTTTTCTCTTCTTTCTTCCGAGTATCTGGTCGGCCCCTTCAAATGTTTCCGGCGGCCATTTTCCCTCCGACTGCAGTTGCTTCAGATTGTCCAAATGCTTAATGCTGATAATGGTTCGACACTTCGGAAATCTGTTACAGCCCAAAAAAGGTCCTTTTCTGCCCTGCCTGATTACCAGTTCACCCTCTTTGCACTTGTAACATTTTACCCCCGTCGGCTCAGGCGGCGGTTTCGGCGGCATAACATTGCCGTCCTTGTCGAGATTAAGGATGGTTTTACAGTTCGGATAGTCGCTGCATCCCAAAAAAGGACCGAATCGACCTGTCCTGTATATCATCGGCTTGCCGCATTTCGGACACTTCTGTTCGCTCTGCTTTTGCTCGACCATTTTGCCTTCGCTATCGCACGGACAGGCAAACTTGCATTCCGGATATGCCGAGCAACTCAAAAATTTTCCATTTTTGCCGAACCTGTAAACCATCGGCTTGCCACACTTGGGGCACTTGTATTCACTGGGGGTCAGTTCCGCCTTTGCATGTTCCATTTTCTCGGTTGCCGTCTCGAGACTCACCTTAAACGGCCCGTAAAATTCTCTCAAAACCACAAGCCAGTCCAGATGCTTCTCTTCAATTTTGTCCAATTGCTCTTCCATATAACGGGTAAAAGCAACATCCATTATTTTGGGAAAATACTCGCTGAGTTTGTCGGTAACTACCTGGCCCAGGTCGGTTGCGAAGAATTTCTTCTCCCTCTGCTCGACATAGCGACGGTCCTGAATAGTGCTTATGATTGTGGCATATGTGCTCGGCCTACCGATACCTTCTTTTTCCAGAGCTTTTACCAGAGAAGCCTCGTTATACCGAGCCGGCCCTTTGGTAAAATGCTCCTCGGCTTTTAAATCAACCACAGACAGCTCCTGGGGGACTTTCATTGCCGGCAACTGCTGCTGGTTTGAAGAAGTGGACCAGATTCTGGCAAAGCCGTCAAAGACCTGCACGCGCCCCGCAGCCTTGTAACAACACTGTCCGATTGAAGTATCCGCAACGATGTCGACATTCGTTATATCCCATTTGGCTGGTGCCATCTGGCATGCTACAGAGCGTCGCCATATCAAATCGTAGAGTTTGAACTGCTCTTCGGTAAGAAATTCCTTTATGTCCCCCGGCCTAAAGTCCGGGTCTGTTACTCGGATTGCCTCATGCGCCTGCTGTGCATTTTTCCTGGACTTATAAATGTTTGCCTTCACGGGCAAATAATCATCGCCGATATGCCTGCTGATATAATTACGCACCTCACCAACAGCTTCTGTGGAAAGATGCATACTGTCCGTTCGCATATAGGTTATCAGGCCTAAAAAACCCATCGAGCCCAAATCAATACCCTCGTACAATTGCTGTGCCACCCGCATAGTTCTTTTTGTGGCAAATCCCAGCCGGTTTGCCGCCGTTTGCTGTAATGTCGAAGTGATAAAAGGCGCCGGCGGTTTGGAAACGGACTCTTTGGTTTCTAAATTGACGACATTAAACTGTGCGCCCTTCAAGGCCTCCGACGGTGCTTTGTTGGATGGCTCGAATTTTTTATCACCTATTTTTTGCAACTCAGCCTTAAAAGCATTGTGTTCAGTCAGCCACTTGTTTTGCTCTTTGACAGGCGGCGCTTTGTCATCTTTTTCCTTTGGGGTGATAAACTCCATCCACTCCCGGTGATAATCATTTCGCAAATCAGTGCTGAACACGGCCGGAATAAGCCAGTACTCGACAGGTTTGAAATTTCGGACTTCTCTTTCCCTTTCGACGACCATCTTCACGGCCACAGACTGTACGCGACCGGCTGAAAGTCCTCTCGCCACTTTCTTCCAGAGCAGCGGACTCATCTGGTAGCCAACGATTCTGTCAAGTATTCGCCGCGCCTGCTGTGCCATAACCTTGTCCGCATCAAGTTTTGCAGGCTGTTCAAACGCTCTGGTTATCGCCTGTTTAGTGATTTCGTTGAAGATAACGCGGTAGGTCTTTTCCTCCGGGAAGTCCAGAATCTGGGCCAGGTGCCAGGCAATCGCCTCACCTTCCCGGTCAAGGTCGGTTGCAAGATAAAGCTTATCACATTTCTTTGCCGCAGCTTTTAATGATATCACGACACGTTTTTTGCCGGGCATTATATCGTAAGTCGGTGCAAAATCGTTTTCTATATCGACGTTCATACCTTTCGACGGCAGGTCCCTAACGTGGCCCATTGAAGCCTTCACCTCGAAGCTGGAACCAAGATACCTGTTTATCGTCTTCGACTTGGCAGGCGACTCAACAATCACAAGAGATTTATTTGAACTTGATTTTGCCATAACTGATTTCTTTATACCTGACATCGCGTTTATACGGGTTTAATACCTAATCGGCGGTTTCAACAATAAAATTTAGAAAAGGACAAATACAAGGGGGCTTAAAAATTGTCAAGAAAAAACAGTTTTTCACTTTTTCGGGTGATTTAGCTGTTTTTTTCAGTAATCCTTGAACTCTGTCATCCAATCCGGCCACTGAGGCAGAGGAGCATTTACCTCATACTCTCGATGCCATTTTAATTTCCACAACTCTTTAAGTCCTACCTTCCTGACGGAAAAATCCAAAAAAGCGCCATTTATGGCCCCCTCATGTCGATTAATGCAGAAACGCTTCATTTCATCTCGATTCGGCGACTCTATAGCATCGCCATCATATGCCGGTGGGTCGTCGGTCTGCCTCGGCCAGGCATCATCCCAGGTACAATCCAGAAACAGCGGTATATTACCCGTATCTTTGACATCGACCCTCCTCCAGTTATCTTTAGTCGAACGTCCGTGCAACGACGACATATTAGATGGCGGATTACATAGCCACCCGTTAGGAGAATAGCTGCCGTATTCAGTCGTACGGCTGGACAAACCCCATGCTCCAAATGGCACTCTGCCTCCTTCGATATAAGGTTTCTTCGCCATCGGGCAAAGCCGTATTCTTTCATCCTGATAATACGGCTTTAGTGGTTTAACCCACCAATACCTGCCTGCGTTACTGCCGCTTGAAAGTAAACCGCTCAAAAACGAGCCATGGTTTTCACCTGTGTACATAGCAAAGATGGCCCCCCATTGTTTAAGGTTCGACAGACAAATAATATCCTTTGCCTGTTTCCTCACACGCGCCAGCGCAGGAAGCAATATTGCCATCAACAACGCAATAATTGCAATTACCACCAGAAGTTCTATTAACGTAAATCCTCTTTGTTTGCTCATAACGATTCCTGGGCCGAAGTTTTAATGTCTAATTTCAAAGCTAACAAAACTTCTCTTCATACAGTAAGCCTGCGCTTTTGTTCCTTAATTTAACCACTGACTGCCGGACTCATCTACAAAGTCTGCTTCCGTATAATACTGAGGCTTGAACTGTCGGTGCCATTTAAGATTCCATAAAACCGGCAGCGGTATCTTCTGAACCGAGCCCTCCAGAAAAGAGCCGTTTACCGCTCCGCTATGCCTGTCGATGCAGAAACGCCACATCCCACAGCCCGGTGCATTTATCGGCACAGCAGCATAACTGCCTGTTCCTGTAAAAGGAATGGGATGCCAATGTGTTGGCCAGGCATGTGAAAAGGTGCTGTCTAAAAAGACCGGAACCTCATGGGGACGCCTGATATTAGTGGTCCTCCAGTACAATTCAGCAGATGACGTGCTCACGGTGGTCGTTATCCATTCATTCACTCCATAGCTTCCCCAGTATTTTTGCCTCCATCCTTCAGTTATCGAATCCTTCTCACCCCAGGCCGTATTATAACTGCCGCGTCTTTCACTGCTGGGGTCTTCACTGGGTCTTGTTGCAACCGGACAGCACCGGACTTTCGCCAACTCTCCATAATACGGCCGTAATAATTCCATCCAGTCTCCCGGCACCGCATTGATCCCATATGTTCCGGGCCATAACTTGTCTCTGTTGTCGGTGCCGTACATTACCGTGATGGCACCCCATTGCTTAAGGTTCGATCGACACATAACCGCTTTTGCCTGCTGCTTAACTTTCGCCAAAGCAGGAAGCAATATCGCCATCAACAATGCTATAATGGCAATTACCACCAAAAGCTCTATCAAAGTAAAAGCTTTCTGCCTGTCCATAACGGTACCAATGTCAAAGTTTTACTGTTTACTTAAAAGCCTGTTGAGCAACGGTTTTAATCTTCGAATTGCGTTTCCACGGTGTGAGATTGCATTTTTCTCTTCGCGGGTCAACTGGGCCACGGTTTTATTCAAATGCGGCACAAAGAAAATCGGGTCATAGCCGAAACCATTTTCTCCAGCTTCTGTTTCAGTTATAAACCCTTCGAGTATCCCCTGGGTTTGGATTAAGACTTCGACAGGGCTGGCCAGACACAAACAACACATAAATCTCGCCGTCCTTTTTTCTTTTGGAACGCCTTTGAGCAGTTTCAGCACCTTGGCCATATTTTTGTGGTCGAGCAACGTCCTGTCCTCAGCCTTTTCACCGGAGAATCTTGCCGATTTAACACCGGGAGCGCCTCCGAGCGAATCGATTACCAGCCCTGAATCATCTGCGATTGTCCAGCAGCCGGTTGCTTTAGCATAGCCGGCGGCTTTTTTAACGGCGTTTTCCTCAAAGGTCAGGCCGTCCTCTTCAACTTCATCCAACCCTTCAAAATCCGCCAACTGAAGCCATTCTATGTCCCCACCAAGCATCGCTTCCAACTCGGCTATCTTCCCGGGATTCGTCGTAGCAACAACTATTTTGCGTTTCATTGACTTTTCACCCGCCCCGGCTCATTAGCCTTTTCAGCAGGGCACGCTGGAAGTGCAGCCGATTCTCCGACTGGTCGAATATAATCGAATTAGAAGACTCAACAGCTTCATCGCTGATTTCAAAGCCGCGATAAGCCGGCAGACAGTGCATAATCTTGGCCCGGGCCGCCGATTTTAACAGTTCAGCATTAACCTGAAAGCCGGCAAAATCCCTGATGCGCTTTTGCTTTTCATCTTCCTGACCCATGCTGACCCATGTGTCGGTATAAACAATATCGGCCCCGGCTACAGCTTCGGCAGGGTCGTTTATTTGCAAGGCACTATCGGCTGATATTTGATTTGCCTTTTCGATTGATTCGGCGTCGAGTTCATAGCCCGCCGGCGAGGCAACAACCAATTTCATCCCCAGCTTCGCACAGGCAAAAGCCAGAGACCTCGCCACATTATTGCCGTCACCGATGAAAGCAATTTTCACGCCTTCCAATCGCCCGCAGTGCTCCTCAATGGTAAGCACGTCCGCCATTGCCTGGCAGGGGTGAGAAAAGTCCGTCAGGGCGTTTATTACCGGCACCGTCGAAAATTCGGCCAGTTCAATGACGCTTTTATGCTCGAATGTCCGTGCCATTATACCATCGACATATCGGCTCAAAACACGCGCCATATCCTTGATTGGCTCACGTTTGCCGAGGCCACCGATATCTTCGGGCTTGACATAAATTGCGCTACCGCCCAGGTCCGTCATCGCCACCTGAAAGCTCATCCTGGTCCGCAGGCTCGGCTTCTCGAAAAGCATCACCAGAGCCTTGCCCGCCAGAGACAAATCACGACCACCTCCCTTATACACCTTTTTCAACTCACTGCTTTCCTGGAGCAGGCTCTTCAATTGCTCAGCCGAACAACTGTTTATGGAAATAAAGTCTTTCATTTTTCTCCCTCAATCAAAACACTGTCAAGAATATCAACGGCCTGGTCGATTTGCTCGGCGGTAACTATCATCGGCGGCATAAACCGCAGTACCGTACCCTGAGTGCAGTTTATTCTCAGTCCCTTCTCCAGACATTTATTTACTATCTCAGCGCCCGAGCTTGTCAACTGGACACCTATCATCAAACCGACCCCGCGAACATGGTCGATTATAAAATGCTTCTGTTTCAACTGGTTAAGCTTGTCCTGAGTATATTGTCCCATTCTAACGGCGTTTTCCAAAAGATTCTCTTCTTCTATTGCCTTAATCACTGCGACCCCGGCCGCGCACGCCAGTGCATTGCCACCGAATGTCGATGCATGTTTGCCTGGGACCAGTGACGCCGCAACTTCCTCTCTGGCCATCATTGCTCCTATGGCAACACCACCGCCTAAAGCTTTTGCCATAGTCATAATATCCGGCTCGACATCAAAATGCTGATACCCGAACCATTTGCCTGTCCTGCCGACTCCCGTTTGCACCTCGTCGAGTATCATTAGCGCTCCATTTTGGTCGCAGAGTCGGCGGATTGCCTGCAGATACTCCTCGGTAGCCGGATTGATTCCTCCTTCTCCCTGAATGGGTTCAACCATAACCGCAGCAACCTCATCGCTGAAGGCCGATTCAAGGGCGCCTAAATTATTAAAGGGCACATAAACAAATCCCGGCAGCAGTGGCAGCAAACCCTCGTGGTGTTTCGGCTGGGCAGTCGCCGTCATCGTAGCGAAGGTCCTCCCGTGGAAGCTGCCCTCGGCAGTGATAAATTTATATTTCTCCTGCGAAGTGTGCAAACGGGCCAGTTTTAACGCCGCCTCATTGGCTTCGGCGCCGCTGTTACAGAAAAAGCTTTTGCCTCCGAACGCCCGCTCGCTCAGAAGTTTCGCTAATTCACCCTGCGGCTCAGAGTAAAAAGTATTATCGATATGCAAAAGTTCGCCCGCCTGCTTTCGTAATGCCTCGACAACCTTAGGGTGGCAGTGCCCTATCCCGCTCACGGCCCATCCTGGAAACATATCCAGTATCTTGTTACCATCGGAATCAAATAAATAACTGCCCTGGCCTTTGACCATAACCAGTCCCAGCCGACCGTAATTGGCGATAACATACTTATCAAACAATTCTATCGTTTCCTCTTTATCCATCTGACTCTTATCCTTTAATCAACTGTGTCCCGATTCCCTTATCAGTATAGATTTCCAGCAGCAGCGAATGCTCGATTCGCCCATCGATAATGTGTGCCTTTTTGACGCCGGCCTCAAGGGCCGTTATACAAGCCTCGACCTTTGGCAGCATCGCCCCTGAGATAATACCGCTGTCAATCATATCCTGAATTTGTCTCTCTTTGACGCTTGAAAATATGCTCTCAGGCTTATTGATATCCTCACGTATCCCGTGAGTATCGCTGACTATTACGAGCTTTTCTGCCCCAACCACTGCCGCCACCTTCCCGGCCGCACTGTCGGCATTGACATTCAGCTTTCCCCCGCTCTTGTCCAAAGCTATCGTAGCAACAACCGGTATGGTCCCAGCCTCGCAGAACGTCTTTAACAGATGACCGTTCACCTCGGTTATTCGGCCGACCAGACCCACATCGAGCTTGCGCCCTTCTTCGCCTTTCAAACGCAAAGTTTCTGCAAACAAAACGCAGCTGCTCAGCGAATGCAGCCCCGTCGGATAACATCCTAACTCTTTAAGGGTCTCACAAATCGGGGTATTGACCTTATGAACAAGCGTATGCTCGGCTATCGTCAGCGTATGTTTATCGGTATACCGCAAACCCTGCACCCACACCGGCTCCAGCCCCGCCTCGTTCATTGCATTTGTGATGGCCTTGCCGCCGCCGTGAACGACTATCGGCTGTATCCCGACCGTTGCCATAAACGCGACATCTGCTAACATCTTTTTCTGCAGCGAAGCATCGTCAAGGACGCTGCCGCCGAGCTTGACCACCACTATTTTGCCGCGAAACTTGCGGATATACTCCATCGCCTCAATAAGCGCACCAGCTTTGGCTATTGCCTCTTGCACTCTTTAATTCCTTAAAAATAACGTTTTTACGAAGATATAAGTCTATTATCGTGGTGGTGATACGTCAAGTTATATTTAGCTCCGATTGTGATGGCTAAGGAATAGCCTGATTGCAGGGTGCACTTCACGTTTGTTGGTAAATTTTGCAGCCCGATAACGGCTTGCTTTGCAATAATGGCCCCCAACGAAAAATACCCGAAAACGGTTTCATCCACAGGGGCCAGGCATATCAAACAGGATAGTACCGATGCGCCGGATACTCAGGTTGTAAGCTATGAATTTGAATCGTTTACGGCAACGTGGGGACACCGGTTATATGCGGGTAATAACGCAGAAAAGCACAATTTGGGGTGTTATTTTTATGGTACAGAGGGGACATTGCATATTGGGTGGCAGGATGCCTGGACGTTTTATCCTGCGAATAAGAATGAAAAGATAATACATAAGGAAGCACAATTGGGTCAGCCGGACGGCCAGAACATTACAGAGCTATGGGCTAACTTCTTAGAAGCCATAGAGTTAAGGACACAGCCGGTATGCCATATCGAGATTGGACACCGGTCAACAAATATGAGCCTGTTGGGTATGGTATCGTATAAAATGGGGCGGAGCGTCAAATGGGACGGGAAAAACGAGGTTATTATCGATGATTCAGAGGCCAATGAGCCTCTCATGCGAAAATACCGTAAGCCATTAATATATCCGGAGTTATAACAAATACAGTGGCTTTGGGTAAGTTTTTGTATTCGCGGCTGGATAAAGATGTGCTTTTTTAGGGGGGCTAGTTTGGGGGCTGAAAATGGGGGTGGT
>CAZTKW010000022.1:0-15860 GCA_964614315.1 uncultured Pirellulales bacterium | reverse complement strand
GATAATGCTGGAAATAGACGAGCCGGATAATCGTGTTTGCAGACTTTATGATCCGGCAGCGAGGCTCGAAATAGAGGTTGACTTCAAGGAGATGCCGCACCTTGGTTTCTGGTCGGAGCCGGGTTATAACTTTATCTGCATTGAGCCCTGGCAGGGAATGGATGACCATGAGGAACAGGAGCCGTTCGATAAAAAAGTCGGTGTTGTGAAACTGGTACCGGGAGAAAAAGACCAGAGGAGTATTACGGTCAGGCCGAGATTTGTTTGAGCGTTTTGAATATAAAAGAATTGTAAAATATCAGGGAGAAGAAAAAGTGTCAGAATACAAAATCAAACTTTCAGAAAGAGTAAAAGAACTTGCCGGTACGGCGGGCCTTGAAGATGGCTATCTTGTCGATTTGGTGGGACAGGTGCTGAAAAAAGGCGACGAACTGGGTTATGACCTTGGAGGTAATATCGTAGTTGGCCTGGATGTTAACGGGCCGATAGTTGCCTGCGATGACGTTAACCTTATGCCGTTTCCCGGAGCGATCGAAAGTATTGAGAACCTTATGAATACCAACGGTGTAGAGGTGACGCTGATGACGGGGTGGGACCTTTCGACGATGGGTTTTTTCAAACGCAATAAACTTATGCTTGAGCAAATAGGCATCGTTGGGGAATATGGTATGGTTTACGAGAGGGCGGGGAACTTTCGATATCTCTATCCGTATCGGGAAGAGGAGAGGCTGGAGTTTACGTATGGTGTTTTGAAAGCAGCGGCGGAGATGGATGTCAAGGTTGCGTTCCAAGGCAATTACTCTCCCGGCAGCGGGGCGATATACGCCGAGGGCGACGAGCACGGGCAACTTTTGTCGCACGCACTTGTAAAGGACAGACGGCCGACAATGAGACAGCTTTACGAGGCGGCAGCGGAAAAATCGGATATCGAATTGACCGAAGATGAGAGTAAAATCGTATTTGAAAACAAGCCGGAAAACCTGAAGGGAATTGCTGAGGCGCTATTCAAAACACATCCATTAATCAGCGTAAGGGTCAAAAAAGAAGAGGACGGCAAATTGTCAATCTGGATAGACCCCAAAGACAAGCCTGATTTTGATTTTGAGAAGGTCAAGGAGTTCGCAAAACTGGCCGGTGAGCAAATCGACAGAAAGGCCCTGCCTTACGAGGACCACGGAGTTGACCTGATATCAAAAGAGGCTGAAGAGGGGAACTACTCGAAAGACGCAGGTCTTAGAGAGTATGGCAAAGAAGCCTTCGCAGATAAGCCGTTTATCTCGGCTATCATCGGCGATAAAGGCTCAGATATACCAAAGACAATTAAAGAGACTATTATGTTTCCCCTAAAGGACACCGATGCGGAAAAAATAGCGGACGAACAAAGCATTCCTTCGGTACCGGTTAAGGATGTGAGAGATTTTGCTTTGGCTTTAGCCGAAGCCCACAGAATAAAAGCACAACAGAATGGCTGAAAAGACGAATTTATAAGGAGACAGAAGATGTCGAACGCATTAAAAGCTTTAATAGAACTGCCCGAGGCCGAACAAAAAGCCAAAGGAGTTGAATCAACACCACAGGAAATCTACCAGCAGCCGGAGATGTGGCGTCAAACGCTGGAGATTATAAAGAATAAAAAAGAAGAAATCATTAAATTCCTCGGCGATGAAAAAGACAGGCAGATTATTCTGTCGGGTGCAGGGACGTCGGAATTCATCGGTCTGTCGCTGGTGGATTTATTCAACAAAGCCTCCGGCTACGATACAAAATCCATTGCCACAACAAGCATTATCACTGACCCGGAATCGGCGTTTCAGGCGGGGAGGAAGTATTTCCTCGTGCACTTTGCGCGTTCGGGCAATTCACCCGAAAGCGTCGGGACGTTTACTCTCGGCGAAGAATCGAAGACTGATATAAAACATATAGTAATCACCTGTAACAAGGACGGCAAGCTTGCCCAGATGGGGAAAAGTGTCGATTCAATGATGATTCTGCTGCCGGAAAAAACGAACGACCGCAGTTTGGCCATGACATCTTCGTTTTCGAGTATGGTTGTGGCGGGGCAGTGCCTAGCGACGATTAAAAACCTCGACGCCACCGCAGAAATAATCGAGAAAGTCGCCCAGGCCGGTGAAGTTCTTATGGATAAATACAGCGATGATATGAACGCTGTCTGCCAGAAGGACTTTAGAAGGGCCGTCTTCCTGGGTTCCAACACGCTCAAAGGCTGCGCGACCGAGTGTCACCTGAAACTTCAGGAAGAAACGAGCGGTAAGGTCGTTGCAAAGTTCGATTCGTTCCTTGGATTGCGGCACGGGCCGGAAGCCGTAATCGACGAGAAAACAATTGTTGTCTATCTTCTCAGCGAAGACCCATTTGTGAGAAAGTATGAAATGGATCTTATGGCCGGAGTCAAAGGCAAAGGCATCGGAATGAAAAGGATAGCAGTCTGCAAAAAGGCGGACGACGAATTGCGAGGACTCTGTGATCTCATATTCGAGCACGGCATCGAGGGGATACCCGATGACTACCTGTCGCCGGCCTATGTTACCGTTGGACAGGAAATGGGCGTTTTCAAATCTTTATCTTACGGATTGAAACCGGACTCACCGTCGGAAGCTGGTGTTATCAGCCGAGTAGTGAAAGGCGTTAAGATTTATGACAGGCCGCTATACCATGCTAAAAAAGAATTCAAGGTAATCGCAGGATAACCTTTTGAAGAAGATTTATAAATTTCGGAGAAGAGAAATCTGATGAGCCGTGGCGAACTTTTGGATATTGTGGCCGGTCAGAAAGAGGGGCGGGCTGTTGGGATATGCTCCGTTTGCTCGGCGAACAGGTTTGTCATAGAGGCAGCGATGCTGAAGGGAAAAGCCGATGAGAGGGCGGTGCTGATTGAATCGACATCCAACCAGGTTGACCAGTTCGGCGGTTATACCGGAATGAATCCGCAGCAGTTCATTGAATACGTTAACACAATTGCTGGGGCGATGGATTTTCCCGTTGAGAAAATAATTCTCGGAGGCGACCATCTTGGGCCAAACGCCTGGCAGAATGAGCCTGCTGACAAGGCCATGGCGAAGGCGCGAGACTTAATAGCAGCTTATATTGAGGCCGGATACACAAAAATTCACCTTGATACGAGTATGCAGTGCGCCGACGACAGCGGCGACAGACATACACCATTCGATGATGAAATAGTAGCCGAACGTGCAGCGGAACTCTGCGGGGTGGCGGAAGAGACTTATTCCAAGAAACGAGCAGGTTCGCCGGCTCCGGTTTATATAATCGGTACCGAAGTTCCTATTCCGGGCGGAGCACAGGAAGCTGAAACCGAAATTGTCCCCACCAGCCCAGAAGATGCAGACAGGACTATTGTTGTTACAAAAGAAGCGTTTGTCGAAAAAGGACTTGGGTCGGTTTGGGAGAGAGTAATCGGTGTTGTTGTTCAGCCCGGCGTCGAATTCGGCGATGCACAGGTTTTTGAGTACAACCGTCAGAAAGCAAGGTCGCTTTCGGAGTTGATAGAAAAGTATGAAGCCGTCGTTTATGAAGCACATTCGACCGACTACCAAAGTGCCGAAGCTCTTAAACAAATGGTTGAAGACCACTTTGCCATCTTAAAGGTCGGGCCGTGGCTTACATTCGCGCTGCGGGAGGCAGTTTTTGCCCTGGCGGCAATGGAAAAAGAGTGGCTCGGCAATAAAGGAAGCGTTAATTTGTCCGGCATCGTTGAAACTATTGAAAATGCAATGGTAAAAAATCCGAAGCACTGGCAGAAACACTACCACGGCAGCGACGAAGAGCTTCGCTACTGCCGCAAATACAGCTACAGCGACCGGGTGCGATACTATTGGCCGGAGCCGCAAATACAGAAGGCTTTGAATCTATTGTTTGAAAATTTATCTCTGAGTCCTGTGCCTCTTACGTTGCTGAGCCAGTATATGCCGGGGCAATACCACAACGTGCGGGCTGAAAAGATAGCTAATAATCCAATAGAATTGATTCGCGATAAAATAAAGGAAGTTATATCCTGCTATGCCTATGCGTGCAGCCCATAATAGTCCGGTTGACCCTGAAGGGGGTGACCAAACAAACGTCATACCATCATTTGGCGGCTGGTTCGACCAGCATGAGAATGAATTTGATGCAGTGGTCCTTGATATTGACGGGGTTTTGCTGCTGTCTAAGGAGGCTCTTGCGGGGGGCAGGGAACTAATCGAAAAACTAAGGGAGAGGAACTTTCCATTTTCGCTTTTGACCAATGACGGCAACCACTCCATAGAGGAAAAATGTCAGTACCTGAAAAAGTGCGGGATTGAGATTGCCGCTGAAGAGATAACCTCCTGCGGTCATGGATTGGTTGAGACAGCAGACAAGTTCGACCTGAGGGGGAAACTGTTTTTGGTAATGGGTGAGCTTGGCGACCCTTGCTATGCTGAAAATGCGGGACTTGTTGTAACACGAGATATCGAAGAACTGCCGAAATGCACAGGTGTTATAACCGGTGAGGAAAATTACGACTGGGAACCGGTTATAAACGCCGTCGTCAATTACTTCATAGCCAATCCGAGTTCTCCGCTGGTCGTGCCCAATCCGGACGAATACTTTCCCGCTCCGAATGGAGAAATTAAACTGGCAGCAGGCGCAACAGCCAGATTTATTCAGCGGGCTTTGGAAGTCTATGGGACAAAAATCGAACCGATATATCTCGGCAAGCCATATGCACCGATTTTCGAGCACAACCATTCGACACTGCAGAACCGACTAAAGAAATCTATCGAACTGAAACGGGTTATTATGATAGGAGATTCGATTGATTCTGATATCCGCGGGGCAAACGACTTCGGGTATCGCAGCGGACTGGTGTTGACGGGAGTTACCAAACTTGAGATGCTCAGGGCCGGTCCTGTTCAGCCTGATTTCATATTCGAGAGACTTTAAGGTTTTTTCGAAAGGCAAGATTTCAAATCGATGCTGCAATGGCACTACTATTTCACGGGACATTGTGTTTATAGGTTATATTACTTCAGTCAATCAACGTAGAGCTTAGGGAGCCTGAAAATGAAATTATACCTTGTCCAACATGCTAAGGCGGCTTCGGAGCAAGCGGACCCGGAGCGCGGCCTGACCGAAGAAGGACTTAGGGACGTTCAAAAAATTTCTGCGTTCGTAAAACCTTTGAATATATGTGTCGATTATCTGTGGGACAGTGGAAAGAAACGCTCCGTCCAGACGGCGGAGCTTTTGGCTGAAGTCGTGGAGATAAAAGACGCGCATATTACGCGCAAAGGACTTGAACCGAATGATGATGTTACCCAGTTAAAAGACGAACTTGTTTCCATCCAGCGAGATGTTATGATTGTGGGGCATCTGCCTTTTTTGAGTAAACTGGCATCGCTTCTTTTGAGCGGGTGTGAATCTTCCAATACCGTGGCGTTCAGACAAGGGGGTATCGTATGCCTAAACCGCTCCGAGCCGGACCAGTGGGAAATTGACTGGATGGTAACACCGGAACTTCTTGCCTGAGTCGCTGTCACAAAATTTAGGGAAAAAGTTATTATGGTGTTTTTGCCGGCCAATGCCGATGCTTTTAGTGATTCTGTTCATAGGCTTGTTGCTTGTATGAGTCCCTGTATATTATGTCCTCGCAAGTGCAGAGTCTATCGCAGTGAAGGTGAAACGGGTTTTTGCGGCATAGGTGAGAAAGCAGTGGTTAGTTCGGTCGGGCCTCATTTCGGGGAAGAAAGTGTTCTTGTCGGCCTCGGCGGCTCGGGTACAATATTTTTTGCCGGCTGTAATTTAGGCTGTATATTTTGCCAGAACTTCGACATCAGTCATCATCATCACGGAAACGAAATGACTATTGAGCAATTGGCCCAGGCCATGCTCGAATTGCAGAACTACGGCTGTAGCAATATCAATCTTGTTACTCCCACACATGTTGTCACAGCTATTATGGCGGCTATCGAATTGGCGGAAGCGAAAGGGCTGACCCTGCCGATAGTTTACAATAGCGGCGGTTACGATTCCGTTGAAACGCTGAAATTACTTGCCGGCTCAATAGATATTTATATGCCGGATATGAAGTACGCCGATTCGGTGGTTGCCGGAGGGCTTTCCGAGGCATCCGACTACCCGGAGGTGAACCGTGCGGCTGTTAAAGAGATGCACAAGCAGGTTGGCGGCCTTGAAGTAGAAAAGGGACTGGCGAGGCATGGGCTTTTGGTCAGGCATCTGGTTCTGCCGAACCTGTTGGCAGGAAGCTTTGAGATTATAGATTTTTTGGCAGAGCAAATCAGCCCTAAAACTACAATTAACATAATGGACCAGTACCGTCCCTGCTTCGAGGCTTCTTTACACAGTAAAATAAACCGAAGGCCTACATCGCAGGAAATCGAATCCGTTCGCCAATATGCAATTGACAAGGGCTTAAATGTGCTTCTTTGAAAGAACTTAACAATTGATTTTGTGTTTTTCTTCCTTCGATATACATTATTCAATTTCCTGCAGATTTTTTTTGCATTGTGCCACGTGGCTTCTGCCGATCGCAAAGCTTCGGCCGCGCGCGGTTCGTATAAATGCATATTTTATTAGTTCATATACGATGTAGAGTCTTTGGCGGATTTGAGCTTTTGAATCGGTGGGGCGAGGTTTTCCGTATCCATCAAAGAATTCAACGCTGCTGTATCCATAGGTATCGAGCACTGCAAATTCAAGTTCAGGGTCACCGTAGAGCGCCCTGTCGAAATCAAGTATCGCAGTTATTCGGCCGTTTACGGTGAGAATGTTCTGTGTCCATAAATCTAGGTGAAGAAGGCAGGGAGAGACTTGCTCAACTGTCTGACTGTGCTTTTGGTATATTGATATAAAATGGGCGTATTCGATATCGTCGATAATTCCGCAGGAAAGGCAATCTTTGAAAATCAAGTCAACATAAGTGTAAAAAATGTCAGGCCAGCTTTTTGCGGTGGGTGCGGCACGGTCGGGATAACCATAAGCACCGCCTTTGATTGTGTGAAGTTGTTTAACATACCCGCCTAACTGCTTTTGGTCAAAGGCTCCGGGACTGCCCGGGAGAAATTCCATTATGAGGTAATCGGTGTCGATGATTTCCTTTGAAAAGTCATAATAGATAATTTCCGGCACAGGCAAGTCGGTGTTTTCTCGTACCATTTTGTGGATATCGACCTCGGATTTCATCATATCGATTTCATAAAACAGCTTCGGTACACTGTCCGGCGGTGCGATTCTCAGTACCAATCTGCCTTTTTCCGAATCGATGTAGTATGAGTCGTTATAATGACCGGCCCCGATGCCACTGACGGTGCATTGGGCTAAATCAGCTTTTCGCAATATCAGATTTATACTCTCATCGTTTATCATTATCTATGAGATGAAAACATATTATCTTTAAGTGGTTGCTCTTTAAGTTGTTTGGTACTTGTCCGTACCATTTTTTCACAGACTGCTGTTTCGGAAGTTGATAAAAAGTGTTGTTTACTTCAACGGAGTCAAAATGCTTTGCATAGTATTGGAACCACTTGGTCTTCGGCAACTTTGGAGGATAAAACAGTCCCGACCAGTGATTATAATACCATCCTGAAGTTCCAATTCGAATATCGAATTTAGCTTTGGACATAAAGGATATTTTAACAGTTTGGTTGAATAACTTTCAAAGTTATTATAAGATAAATTACGATGGAATTTGGTCCTCAACAGTTTGGTAAGTTGCTGATTTTTGCAGGAATTACAATTGTACTACTTGGTGCAATTGTGATGATATTCGGCCGAATCGGTTTTTTTAAGTTCCCCGGAGATTTTGAATTCGGCTCGAAAAACTGGCGGATTTATATACCAATAGCAAGCTGCATAATAATCTCAATTATTTTGACGATTATTTTATGGCTTATCAATTATTTCCGCCATTGAAAAACTGAACTGCTTGTCCTTTTCGAAAGAATATTCCAGGATTTCTGCCTTCTTACCGCCGGTGTCTGTTAGACCAAGTCTTACCCTGCCGAAACATCGGTTTTTATAGGGCAATGTTGCAAAATAAACCTAATATGGTTCGTTTTTTGCTTAACTTTGTCCAAATTTTTACCGATACAACGTGTAATTCATTAAAACTGGCATTTATAGGAGTGCTAAAATGGGTATTCAGAATTGGTCGGAAAATATTGTTCTTGTTGACTTACCTCAGGAACCACAGATAGGGGATGAGCTGACGTCTGTAACGGAGATTGTCCGTGACAGAGGCGACTGTGATGTGGTAATAGATTTTTCCAGCGTCGATATCATAACCTCTTCAAGTCTTTCGAAGCTTTTGAAGCTGCGTAAGTTACTTGTAGATTGCGGACAACAACTTATTTTCTGCAATGTTGCCATCGCAACGAAGGGCATCTTTACAGTGACCGGTCTTGATGGAGTTTTCGACATGGTTGATGATAAGTTTGTTGCCCTTGCAAGCCTTCAACTGGTCAATTAGTCGGCATCATCTTAAGTACTTGACATTAGGAGTTGTCTTTTGTATAATGCAGCTTGTTCTTGTTGAGCCGACTACGAAAATCACTGATAATAGCGGTGTTCGTAATCTGCTCGCAAGTTTCTTATTAGAAACAGGGCACAGTTAAATGGACGAAGAAACTCTGCAGCAAATCGAGCAGATCATAGGTTATGATTTTTCCAATCGCGAACTTTTACAGAAGGCATTAACTCATTCCTCTGCAGTTGAAAATCGCCTTTTAAGTAATGAGAGACAGGAGTTTTTAGGCGACTCAATTTTGGGTGTGATTATTTGCCTGCAACTGTTTGAGCGTTTTCCAAATTATTTAGAAGGGGAAATGACGAAAATAAAGAGTATGCTTGTTTCCCGCAAGACCTGTTCTAATATCGTCAGACAACTCGACCTTCAAAAATTTCTAAAAGTCGGCAAAGGTATGGTTCAAAACAGAGCCTTGTCGGGTTCTCTTGCAGCGGGTTTGCTGGAGGCTATTATCGCAGCGATATATATTGACAGCGGTGGTTTTGAAGAAGCGAGCAATTTTATCTTGAGAATTTTTGCTTCGCTAATTGATCAGGCCGATGCCAAGCAAACTCAGGGCAATTTCAAATCATTATTGCAGCAATACGCACAGCAAGAGCTTAATACAACGCCTGTTTACGAGTTGCTTGACGAAAAAGGACCTGACCATGATAAGTGTTTTGAGGCCGCAGTCATAGTAGCTAAACATCATTTCCCAAGTGCCTGGGGGACAAATAAAAAAGAAGCGGAGCAAAAAGCCGCCTTTAATGCCCTTGTCGAATTAGGTATTCTTGAGGGCATGACGGCAGAGCTTAACACCGACTGAATAAGAATCTCGAAGCAGAGAGTACCTGAATTTGTTCTTCATTCTGTAGTGAACCACGCAAAAACGTATAGAACCAATGCCGTTATGATTAGAAAAACAGCTATTGAGCCGAGTAAGGTGATTACCTCTTTGATAAAATTTTTCCAAGTTATTGTCTGCAGTTTTGTAGCTTTATATACAATAGCCACTGCTGTAGTTAACGGCAGAAGCCACAGCATAGACTTTTGGTCTGTGCCGATATTTTCCGGTGATGTAAAGGTCGCCATTATAAAAACAGTTAAGTTTGTCATTTCAAACTCCAGTGGTTTTTGTCCTGCGCAGATGGGCTAAATAAATCGCATTGATGATGCATAAGAGGTTAAGCATTCCTGCCAGGCCGGTGTATAGCTGGCCGATTTCGCGTGGTTTACCGTAAACATTATAACCACCTCCGGAAGTATGATATCCTATGATTGCCACCACCGGTGAACTTATAAGCTGGCCGGCATATGGAAATTTTGAACCAACCGGGTCGATCACCCCGATTGAACCTATATATAGACCCGTGCAGAAAGTCAGGGTGATAGCAGCGAATATAATTATCGCCCTTTTTTTTTCTTTGAGCAAAAAATACCCTCCACCGGGGATTAACCAACTGAACACTCCCACAGTCAGCAAAAACAGCAAGTGAGTTTCTTTTGAGTTTCGTACCATTGCAATGTTCCGTCAGATTCCGTCCGTTGGCTCCGGTGTATTGACATCTACCGGTTCATCATTTTCATTTATAACCTTGAAGTTCATGCGCTTTAGTATATTTTCCGGAGCAAAGTGTATCACCGCCAGAGACTGAGATTCGACAACGTCTTCTTTGTAGACCTGCAGAGCTTTGGTGGCTTCATATTGCTGCTGATCCAGACGTCTAACCGAGATATCCTTTATACAATAGTAACACAGATCCGGTTTAAATTCCATAGTTAGCGGCAGGTTTTCAATCGTATTGGCATCCTGTGGTACAAGTGAATAAAGCTGGTTTCTAAGCTGACGTTCTTTTTCACCATTATTAATTATTGACTGTGCCATTGGGTCGCCCTGGCTTTGCATAATCCATGTCTTCATAACCGAAGTGGGAATTCTCTGTAGGTTTGTAAGGTTTTGCAGCCTGAATACATTTGGGCTGTTTTCGTTTTGTGTTGTCTGCGGTCCGTAGAGTTTGTTGAAATTAATGACAGTACTGTTCCAGCCGTTTGTATCGACCACAGTGATAAATTCCTCAGCTTTGCTTTTTGTAGTATCCATTGCCGCAAGTTTCTTCATGTCTTCAGTCACTTGGTCTTTTACCGAATAAACAGCTTCGATATCCTGTTCCTGGTCGATTTTAAGTGTATCTCTGCGATAGGTATAATTTATAGTATCCGGTCCAGTGGCTTTTTTTGCTTCTATTACTCGTACAAGAGCCATTATTCTTCCCGAGATATCTGTTGGCTGCATTAGTTCGGATATATCTCTCACCGGCCCGAGGTTCTCGTACATTCTTGGCTTCAATATGTCGTAGAGTCCGAGTTCGCTGCTGTCCAACTGGTCAATTGCAAATATAATCAGGTACAATCCTACCGGATTGTATCCAGAACCTCTTAGATATAATCTCGAGAAGAGCTTGTCGGCCTGCATATCGTCAGCACTAAGCAGTCCCGTTTGTCCTGCATATACCCTTAGGTTGTACTTTTCAGTTAATTTTTCAGCGGCAGTTTTATAATCACCGGCCATTGCGGCCTGGCGGAACTGCTCGGCACTGAGAGTATCGGTGAGTACCTCTTCGAAGCCGGCTTCGGTAAGGGTCTTTGCTTCCTGAATTATTTGCTCGACCTTTGAATTTATTTTGTTCTGCAAGAGCATCTTTGAAATTTCACTTGCCATTTCTCCATAGCTTCTGGTGCGTTCAATCAGCGGGGAATTCGGGTCGTTCGGGTCCAGCGGTACCTGTTTTGTGAACTGTTGGCTGTATCTTTGGTAATATTCTTCCTTTTCCTGCTGTGTAGGGGCAGCCACTATTTTTGAAACATCTTCGAACTTGACTACGATGTATTCGAGTTTAGCCCTGTCGGGCAGCTTATATCCGAAGCCATAAGGATTTTGGTCAGATATTTCACCGGCGAAAAACTTTTTGTACATGTCAAAATGCTCGACCATTTTTTCTTCGCTCGGCTCATCCTGGGTCTCGGCAAACACACCTGAATCCACTTTTACAAACTCAACGTCAAACACTTCATTATCCCAGCTTACACTGTGCATTATCTGGGAGCTTGTAATATCCTGGTTTGAACACACTATTTTAGCGTACTCCGAAACGGCCAGCAATTCGCCGAATGTTTCAAGTATTTTACTCTCCGGAATCCCGCGTCGGCTTACCATTGTTTCGATTAGTTGTGAATATGATGTACCATTAAACAGTGACGGTATTGCTCTTCCGAGCAAATTACCGGCTTCTTCCTTTGAGACTCTGATGCCTGCCTGTTCAGCTTCCTTTTTCAGCAGCAGCCAGTATATGTCACTGCTGACCGGGCCTCTATAAACATTGCTGATTTGTTTATCACTTATCCTGTACTTGTTTGATATTATTGTTTGTTTTATCTGTTTAGTCAGTTGAGGTGAAATTCTTCTTTCTGAAAACAACAGTTCACCTAACAGAAACGCCCTTAAATCCGGCTGGCGGAACAGTGAAACTTGAATGCTTTTCAGTAGTATATCCGCTCCCAGAGCTTTTAGAATGCCCAGTTCCTGTTGAGCCAAAGCGCGGTCGTTGTTTGTTATTTTTTTGTTTTCCCCGAAATAAGCTATTGTTTTATGCCGTCCTGCTTTTCTTTGGCCAAGCTGTCGGAAAAACTCACCCCCGATGAATCCGAACAGTATAATAATGATAACTACAGCCATCACTTTTCTATTATTTTTGCGAAACCACTTCATTAAATTCATATTAGTACTCCTAATTTTTCGCCTTTTTTGACTTTTGAAACTTCGAAGTATAAGTGATTATCCTCACTTTGCAAGAAAAATAGCGATTTGCCAAACCTGGATTTACATAATACGAATAACAATTGACGCACGAGGCAGTACACAATACGATATATCTGATATGAGAGAAGAAAAAAACTGGTCAAAGTCAGCCCATGCCTTTTCAGAAGCTGTAGCTTTTCTGCCCGGTGGGGTTAATTCGCCGGTAAGGGCGTTTGGCGGTGTTGAATTGGCCCCGCTTTTCATCGCGGCTGCGAAAGACTCCAAAATCTATGATATTGACGGCAATGAATACATCGATTACGTTGGTTCGTGGGGGCCGGAGATCCTCGGGCACGCCCATCCGAAAGTGATAGAGGCTATTGAGATCGCTGCCAAAAAGGGACCTTCGTTCGGGGCACCGACTTTGGCCGAGACGGAATTAGCTGAGAAAATAGTCAACGCTTTTGATTCGATTGAAAAAGTCCGGCTTGTCAGTAGCGGCACCGAGGCGGTAATGACCGCAATTCGTTTAGCTCGCGGCTTTACTAAAAGGTATTTGATAATCATGATGGCCGGCTGTTATCACGGCCACAGCGACTCGCTGCTTGTGGCGTCAGGTTCGGGTGTTGCCGATGGCGCTGCCGGTTCTGTGACAACGGCTATAAGTGCCGGTGTTCCAGATTGTCTGGCTCGGCTGACCGTTGTAATTCCGTATAATGATATCGAAGCCGTCAAGGCAGCGTTTGAAATTCACAAAGACAAAATCGCAGCTGTCCTGATTGAACCGGTCGCTGCGAATATGGGTGTGGTACTGCCTGTTGATGGTTACCTGAAAGCACTTCGCAATTTGTGCGATGCAGAGAATTCACTGTTGATATTCGATGAGGTTATAACCGGTTTTCGTCTTTCTTTTGGAGGTGCGCAGGAGCTTTTTGGCATAAGAGCCGACCTCACCTGTTTAGGTAAAATCATGGGCGGCGGACTTCCGGCGGCGGCATTTGGAGGTCGAGCCGATATTATGAATATGCTTGCACCTCTGGGTCCGGTCTACCAGGCTGGCACTTTGAGCGGCAATCCAATAGCCACCGCAGCAGCTAATGCCACATTAGATATATTGGCAAAAGAAGATTGCTACCAAAAACTCGAATCTTCAGCATCGCTGTTACAGGCCGGCCTTGCCAACGCCGCCGAAGATGCGAATATCCCTGCTACAATTAATCGTGTCGGCTCGTTGATGAGTTGTTTCTTCACTGACAGGCGGATAAGAAATTTTGCCGATGTCCGGTCAACAAATATAAAAATATTTAAGAAATTCTTTACAGAAATGCTCAAACAGGGTATTTACCTTGCTCCCAGTGCTTATGAAGCAATGTTTGTTTCGCTGGCCCATACACCCCAGGACATAGAAAAGACCATTGAAGCGGCGAAAAATAGTTTCGTCAGGATTAAAAAGTAATCTGGGATAAACTCCGGAAGGAAAGATAGCTTATACAACCTTTGAGATTTGGCATAATAAATTGCTTGCACTTACAACAGATACAAAACATAATAATTAACGGATGGGAAAATAGATGGTAAATAATATAGCTATAAGCTGACTTTTAGGAGATTGCAAAATGAACCAGGACCAGACAAATCAGAACAACTTGCTGGACACTACCGACTGTCTCGAGGCTATGGGGGTTTTCAGGGGATGGAAAAACTTTCTATTTATAATCATAATTTTCTGCCTACTCGTATTGCAGGCGTCCTTTTGGCTTATAGATACCGGTTGTGTTAAAGCTGATACCTGCGCCCAAATTGCCCCATCGGCTCCACCCTCGGAAGCAATAGCAGAACCCAATGAAGCTGTTTTGGCTAAAGCAGCCGTTGAGCAGGACAAAATACAGCAGGCAGCTAAGAAGGCCGTCGCCGGTCCGAACCAGCCGGCTGAAGCGGCACCACAACAGCAGCCACAACGAAACATCTTGGGCGTTAGATTGAAAATCGAACATTTAACGTGGCTAATCAGATTCTTCAATTTTGTACTTATACCGGCTGCCATACTTTATTGTCTGACAATACTGTTTAGCTTAAAGGTATCACTACTTGGCAGACTCGGCGGAATAAACCATATCTCCAGGGCATTTTTCCTTTCCTTGCTTTCGGTTGTTTTTCTACTGCCCTGGCAGAGGTTTTTCTCCGGGGTAGTTGCCGGAGTGATGTACACTCCTGAAGAATTACTATGTCGTTGTGCCGCCACCGATACGAGTGGAATTTTCGGCATATTCTTTTACTATTTGCGTTTTACGGGTTACTGGCTGCTGATAGTGCTTCTGCTTATCTTATCACAGTTCCGCAGTAGCCGCTGGACAAAGACTATTCTTCGCCGACTGGAGGTAATATAACCGATGGCCAAAGAAAAAATCGGCTTCATCGGTACAGGCATTATGGGCGGGCCAATGGCTCAGAACCTTCTGAAGGCGGGATATCCTGTAACCATCCACAATCGCACAAAAGCAAAAGCTGAATCTCTCCTTTCAGGAGGCGCAACGTGGGCCGAAAATCCCTCTGAGGTCGCCTCTGTCAGTGATGTTGTAATAACATGTGTTCCCGATACACCCGATGTCAGAAGTGTCCTTCTTGGTGAATGCGGCGTAATTGAAGCGGCCGAGCCGGTTTTGGTCTGCGTCGATATGAGCACTATTTCACCGGCTGCGACGAGAGAAATGGGTAAGATTCTGCAGGCCAAAGGTGTTACTTTGATTGACGCACCTGTAAGCGGCGGCCAAATCGGAGCTATCGAAGGTAAACTTTCGATAATGATGGGCGGCCCGGAAGAGGCCGTCGAAAGTGTCCGTCCCATTATGGAGGTTATGGGTCGGACCGTAACGTATTGCGGCCCATCAGGCTCAGGGCAGATGACTAAACTTGCCAATCAGATAATGGTTATACACACGATAATGAGTATTGCCGAGGGCCTTGCTTTTGCTGAGAAGGCGGGGCTGGATTTGGAGACTACTTTGAAAGTAACTTCCGCCGGTGCTGCTTCAAGTCACTCGCTCAAAGCGCTCGGCCCAAAGATAATTGCCGGTGACCTCAGACCTGCCTTTATGGTCGATTTGCAGCAGAAAGATTTGCGGCTGGTTATGGAATATGCCGAGCAACTAAAGCAGCCGTTACCCGGTACAGCTTTAGCCCGACAATTATTGGCCTCCCTGCAGGCCAAGGGTCGAGGCCGGGACGGCACGCAGGCGCTGATAGACGTCATCCGCCAACTGGGAAACAGGCAGATTTGACTGTTATCGAGTGAGTTGAATAATCAAGTCCTGCTGATTGGGGTATTTGTCTAAAAGCTCATTTTGGCGGCCGGATTCGTAGTCTGCAAATTCAAAACCCGGTGAAACTGTACAGCCGAGTAAAGCAAATTTCCCACCTTGATTTAAAAAACAACCCTGCCATATCCCTGCCGGAACGACAGCCTGTACATACTGGCCATTCAAAATATCCTGGAACAAGATGATGATTTTGCTGCCGACGTCAGGATGAAGCTGGAGCATCGTT
>CAZTKW010000021.1:0-15889 GCA_964614315.1 uncultured Pirellulales bacterium | reverse complement strand
GAGGAATAAAAAGATGATAAAAAGAAAGGAAGTATATGAAATAATTGATGAAGATATATTTTGTTGGGATTGTTTTTATATCAATATGCCTTTTTCGGAACTTTTGGAACAATTGGCAATTGTGGGGTAAATTATTTTTCTATTATTTATTTAGGGGTTTTAAGCGGTTTTGTGCTTGCGGTCAGAATTGATTTTGGGTTTTGGCCGCTGCTGATGGTTATTTTTGTCGTAAAATCAGCTGACATAGGAGCTTACACAACCGGAAGTCTTTTCGGCAAACGTAAATTCTCACCCAAAATCAGCCCCGGCAAGACCTGGGAGGGTATGGCAGGCGCTGTAGCATTGGCAGTTATAGTTGCTGTTCTTTTTGCGGTAATTTGTGATATAATGTCTGCTTGTCTGGCTGCAATCTTTGGCATTTGCTTTGCTTTTATAGGGCAGCTCGGTGATTTGGCGGAGTCTATGATAAAGCGGGATGCCGAGCAGAAAGATTCAGCAAATAATGTGCCTGGTTTCGGCGGGATACTGGACATCATTGATTCGCCTTTGGCGGCGGCACCTTTTGCTTATTTGTTTTTTATGCTGGCAGGCTGTGTCTCGTGAGTGTCGGTTAATGTCACAATTCACAGTATAAGTAATACGAAAAACGAGGAAAAATTTGGAAGTTACGATACAATTAGATTCGGTTCACAAACAGCTTGAATTATTCGGCCCGGCCGACAGTCATCTGCGGCTTTTGCGTAAATCTCTTGGAGTGCAAATTACCGCGCGCCAAGGTGATTTAATAATCAGCGGCAAAGAAAAAGATGTGAACACCGCCGCCGAAGTTATCGATAGAATGCAAAAACACCTCATCAAGCATGGGTCCCTAACGGCAGCAAATGTAAGTTCCTTTTTAACCAAAAGCGATTCGTTGATAACCTCCGGTCCCGGCAAAGCCGTTACCGTCTATGGCGGCAAAAAAGTTGTAGAGCCATCGACAAAAGGGCAGCTAAAATACATCGAAACAATGCTCACCAACGACCTTACTTTTTGCATAGGACCGGCCGGCACCGGTAAAACATACCTTGCCGTAGCTGTTGCCGTCTCAATGCTGAAGAAAAAACAAACGAGAAGGATAGTCCTTGCCCGTCCCGCTGTCGAGGCGGGGGAGAAGCTCGGTTTTTTGCCGGGCGATTTGCAGGCAAAGGTGAACCCCTATCTTCGTCCTCTTTTCGATGCTCTCGGCGATATGATGGATTTTGCACAGATGAGAAAATTTACGGAGCTTGACATTATCGAGATTATCCCCCTTGCCTTTA
This sequence comes from uncultured Pirellulales bacterium, assembly GCA_964614315.1. GTDB lineage: Bacteria > Planctomycetota > Phycisphaerae > Sedimentisphaerales > Anaerobacaceae > CAZTKW01. The sequence continues at coordinate 14,588 of CAZTKW010000021.1, read as the reverse complement.
TGCGAGGCCGAACATTGAACGAGTCAATTATCATCTGTGACGAGGCGCAGAATACTTCATCTTTGCAGATGTTAATGATTTTGACCAGATTGGGGCGGGGTTCAAAAATGATAATTACAGGTGACATAACTCAAATCGACCTTGACCCGGGTCAGAAAAGCGGAATGGTCGAAGCAATACAGAAGCTGCGACGAATCAAGGGGATAGGTTACGTCCAATTAAGCCAAAGGGACATCGTACGACATCGATTGGTACAGAATATCGTCAGGGCCTATGGTAAAAATGCGAAAAACAAAATTAAAGAGTAACCAAAAATTCAATGAGAGATACGAGGTATAAATGTGGTTTTTGAAAAAAACAAGTCCACGTAGAAATCAGGTTCGCAGGAGTATCTCGGCTGAACGGAGTTCTAAAATAAGCAGGCTCGCTGATACCGACACGATTGTCTCAATCCTGATATGGCTTCTTTTCGTTGTCTTATGCGTACCTATTCTTTCATACCGTATCCGGCGTATTTATCCGGCTGGAGAAATGTTCGGAGAGACCGGCTTTAGGGGCCTGCTGCCAATATCAATCATAGTAGTCCTGATTTCATTGGCCTTAGCCTTTTATATCCATCATTACCAGAACAGACTTATCAAAAACCACATCAGGACTTTGGTTCTGGTGGCTATATTTATCCTCTTGTTAGCGGCCGCCAAACTTGGCATTTTATTGTTTGACCAGAGTTCCTGGATAACGGGGACAGCCGTGGCAGTAGCAATCATTTTGTCAATTGCTTACGAGCAGCGTTCTTCTATCGGTATGAGTATATTTTATTGTGTATTTGCCAGTTTTTCTGTGGGACCGACTGCAAATATCAGCCTGTTTTTGACAACGGCGGCCGGGGCTGTTACGTGCTGCCTTTCGTTGAGAGAAATTCGAACAAGAATGAAACTGCTTGAGGTCAGTGTTCTGGCAATGGTAGTAGTGTTCATAACTTCAGTCGCTTTGGGTTTTTGGACCAAAAATGCCGGTACAGCAGAAATCGTTAAAAATGCAGGCTGGCACGCACTTGCCACAATTTCGGTTGGGGCGCTGATGCAAAGTCTGCTTCCCTTTATCGAGAAAAATTTCCGTTTAGTAACCAGTATGACGCTGCTGGATTATAGCGATGCGAATCAGCCGTTACTGAAAAAACTTGCTATGGAGGCCCCCGGCACATTCAGCCACAGTTTGCTGATAGGCTCTATTGCCGAAGCCGCCGCTGAGACAATCGGCCGCAACGGTCTTCTCTGCAGAGTTGGTGCTTACTACCACGATATTGGAAAAATAAACAAGCCCACCTATTTTGTGGAAAACGAGATGGGTACGACCAGCCGGCATAAAGAGCTTTCGCCTGCGATGAGTCAGTTGATTATCGTAGGCCATGTCAAGGACGGTATAGAGATGGCCAAAGAATACGGCCTGCCTTCGGTGCTTCGACAGTTTATCGAGACACATCACGGCACGACGTTAGTCGAGTATTTTTACCATGAAGCCAAAAAGAAACAGGACGAAAAGCAAGCACCGCCTTCTGAAAGTGAGTTTAGATACGCCGGGCCGAAACCGAGAACGAAAGAGGCGGCCATTGTAATGCTGGCAGATACTGTCGAAGGTGCCGTCCGGTCACTACCGGAAGTAACTGCAACGAAGATAGAGGGCGTCGTCCACAATATGGCTATGAAGCGTTTGCAAGACGGCCAATTCGACGAATGCAACCTTTCTCTGCGTGAATTAAACCAGATAGAGGCCAGTATCTCAAAAACACTTGCGGCCCACTATCACGGGCGACTTGCATATCCGAAACCACCAGATGTTCCGGAGGAAGCATCCACTACCAAAGATGAAAAAAACGAGCAAAATTCGAAATCTCAGACCAATAGTTAATAGAAAACAATAAATGACAAGGGTGGTCGTTCAAATAAGCAAAGATTTCATAGATATAGATGTTAATCTTTCCAAACTCAAAAGATTAGTCAAGGTCATCTGCAGCCGTTTTGGACAATCCGATATACACAAAGACGACCTCAAGGGCAGTGAAGGCACACAATACGAGATTGGTATCGCAATAGTAGATGAGCCTGAAATCCGCAGAGCAAATAAACAGTTCCTAAATCGTGATGTTTCTACCGATTGTTTAAGTTTTGATTTGTCCGAGGAAGCAAACAAAATGGCATTCGAGCTAATTGTAAACGCTGAAAAAGCTGTCAAAGAAGCGGCCCTGCGGGGTCATTCGGCCGAAGCCGAACTGGCCCTTTATGTAACTCATGGTTTGCTGCACAACCTTGGTTTCGATGATTCTACAAAAAGCCGGGCAAAAGAAATGCACGATATGGAGGACGAAATTTTACAACAACACGGCTATGGTTTCGTGTATAATTCATAGGCTGTAATTGAAAGGATATCAGGTTGGGTTATATTGGCTGGATGGTGTGTCTGATTTTTTTTCTGACTGCCGGCACATTTTTTTTCTCGACAGTTGCCGTAGCATTGCGGACATTTTCGCGCATTAAGCTGCAAGAGGCACTAAAAGCAGGAAATAAAGAAAAACTCCTGGATAGTCTTTTAGAAAGTGCTGAGAAGCTGACGTGGAGCTGCTCTTTATACCGGCTCATCTTCAATATGGGCATAGTGATTTCGTTGTTGGCTGTCTTTAGCGACGCACGCATTACAGATTCCCGGCTCGGCAATTATTTTATTTCAGCCGTCATTGCGATTCTGATATTTTTGATTTTTAGTCTTGCAGTACCTCACGCATGGGCCAAGTACGGAGGTGAAAAAATCCTCAGCCGAACATATAAACTGCTGATGATTTCGGCCATTATACTCGTACCTGTACTTTACGTGTTAAAATTTACCGATGCTCTTGTCAGGCGCCTGGCCGGAGTAGTTGAAACAACTCCGAAGGAGCAGCAGGAGGAAAAACAGGAAGAATTCCTGAACGGGCTTGAGCAGCGCAAAATGGAAGGCGTCGTTGATGAAGAAGAGCAGGAGATGATTGAAAACGTATTGGAATTGAGCGACACCACCGTTGATGAAATTATGACACCCCGCACGGATATCGTCGGCGTCGAAGTTAATTCGGACTTACATACCATTTTGGAAACTATAAATAACGCCGGTCACACCCGTGTACCCGTTTATGAGGAAAAAATCGACCGGATAATAGGCTTTATTTATGCTAAGGACCTGCTGACCGAAATTGGGAAGAACCCGGCGGATTTCAATCTGCGCGACAAGAAGAGAAACGCCTACTTTGTCCCTGAAACCAAGACTCTGCGAGTCCTGCTCCACGAGTTTCAAAACCAGAAACTTCACATAGCCGTAGTTCTTGACGAGTACGGAGGAACAGCCGGCATTGTTACTTTAGAGGACATTCTTGAAGAGCTTGTCGGCGAAATAACCGACGAATATGAAAAATCAGAGCCGGAACCCATAAGAAAAATCGATGAAAACACATTTGAATTCGACGCCAGAACATATGTCGATGATTTAAACGACCAGTTTGATTTAAATCTGCCCGAAGACGAAGATTACGATACGATAGGAGGTTTTGTCTTCTCGTATTTAGGCTATATTCCAAAAACCGGCGAAACCTTCGATTACGAAAACATGAAATTTGCGATTGTCGAAGCCGAAGCCAGAAAAATAAAACGCATAAAAATTCAACTGGTAAAAAGCGGAGTCTGACAGGGGGTATGAGTCACTAATTATGCTGACCAAAGATACAGCCATTTGCATACGCGCTGTCGATTATTCCGAAACCTCCCAGATTATAACTTTTTTCACTAAGGCAAACGGCAAAATCAGCGCCATCGCCAAAGGCTCAAAACGGCCTAAATCAGCCTTCGACGGTCCTTTAGAAGTTTTTTCTTACGGCAAAATTGTTTTCTCTGATTCGGTAAGAGAAAAGCTTGCCATCCTGACCGAATTCCAGCAACAGCCGGCACTTACTTCTCTGAGCGGTAATCTTTTCACCTTGCACTGCGTTTCGCTGGCTGCCGAACTGGTAAACAACCTGACAGATGAATATGACCCTCACTCGCAGCTTTTCGATGCATTTCTTCAATTTCTGCAGAATGCCAATGACATACAAGATACGTATCAGGCTTCACGAGATAGTCTAATACTGCTGATATTATTTCAACTGACTATACTCAATGAAGTCGGCTTACAGCCGGTTTTAAGTTATTGTGTGAATTGCAAAAACAATTTTCACGCCAATTGGCCGCAGAGTTACTTCAGTCATTCGGTCAACGGCCTTATTTGCAGAGACTGCGAAGCGAGTTTCCCCGACAGGGTTAGTTTAAGCAGCGCTGCAGCCGAAGCCTTAAGTAAATTGAAACTGCTTCCTGATGCAAATGAAAAAACACTGAACGAAGTTGAGAGGCTTTTAATTAATCACTTCACCGAGATTCTGCATCGCCCGCCTAAAATGTCGAAATACATTCTGAAAAATTAAACCCAGACAGGCTGAAATCGACCGCACTCTTAAAGGTTAATTTCTGATTTTTCTTCATTCAACCTTATCTGTTGTGCCGCCCGGAGCATTGCCAAATACCCTTCTAAAGGGACATAGTCAGGGATGGAGTTGCCCGAACCCAATGCGTATCCATTGGCGGCTTTTCGGTATAGACTGCCCTTATCGAGTACTTTTTCGTAAATTTCATCCGGAGTATTTGTGCACAAAACATCGACATCAATACCGCCGAATAATCCGATTCGGCTGCCATAGCGGCTAAGCCATTCTTCGAAAGGTGCGATGACATCTTCGTTAGAATGTTTGCAGTCGATACCGGCCTTTATGACCGGTTCCATAACTTCAAAAATATTGCCGCAGGAATGCCATAAAAACGGCCTTTTCGCTTTATGGATGAGTGAAATAACCCGGCGGTATTGGGGGACAATATGAGTAACTATAGTATCTGGAGCCAGCAGTGTAGCAGTTTTGTGGCCAAGGTCATCACCAACTCGACATACACAAAAATGCTCCGCATAGCGCTGCAAAAAATAAGTCCAGATAGTTACCATAAGGTCTCCAATCCTGCAGTAGAGCCGGGCAAATAACTCAGGGTTATCCGCCTGCATATAGCTGAGGTATTCGAAACCGACGAGGTCTTCACTAATCTCTAAAACACCGTTGCCTATCCCTCCGATTGCCTTCATACCGGCCGGGAGGCATTCACACATCATATCAAATTTTTTCTCAGATTTTTGCCAATATATTTGAGGCAGTTCGTCCCAGGGGTAAGATTCAAAATCCCGTCCATTATGGCGCCGTGGTCGGGCAGAATTTCGGTTATACAGAATTCATAAGAGACAGTGTCGTAAGTCATTTCTTTGAAGAATCGGCAGAAATTAATGAAGAATTCTCTCAGGTCGCAATCACCGCCGGATTCCAAATCCGCAAAGGACTTGCCAAGAGCTTTCTCCATTATCAGAGGGCTGATATAGTGCTCGTAAACAGGCAACCGAGATGGACGTTTATTATTTGCTGCTGCCGCTATATGTCGATAGTCAGGTTCAAAATCCACAGCGTCATCCTGCGGGATAATAGAAATTGCTTAATAAGATTTTACTGCTCTTGGGACTCAAATAGTTCCGGCTGGCCGGTAGCATCTTTCTTTTTATGGTATTTCAGCCCCAAATGCTTACAGGCCTGTCTGGTGATTTCCCTGCCGCGCTTTGTTCGCCGCACAAAACCAATCTGCAGAAGATACGGCTCAACCACATCTTCCAGCGTATCTCTCTCTTCACCGAGAGTAGCAGCGATAGCGTCGATTCCTGCCGGTCCGCCATCGTAGGTATTAACCAGTGCCCGCAAAAAAGCCCTGTCTGGTTCATCCAGTCCCAATGGGTCAATCTGCTCCATTTTGAGCGCATTTTCGACTATTTTCCCGCTGAGAATCCCCTCGCCTTTAACCTGCGCGTAGTCTCGCACTCGTTTTAATAAACGGTTCGCCACTCGGGGCGTGCCTCGAGAGCGTCCTGCAATCATTTCGAGAGTTCCCTCCTCGCATTGCAGGCCCAGCAGTTTTGCAGACCTTTTCAAAATGGCCGTGAGTTCCTCTGCACTGTAAAATTCCAGATGATACAGCATCCCGAACCGGCCGCGAAGCGGAGCGCTGAGCAGTCCCGCTCTTGTTGTTGCGCCTACCAGAGTAAAGCGTTTCAGCGGAAAGTTTATCGTCTTCGCGTGCAGGCCGCTGTCAACAGTAAAATCGACCCTGAACTCCTCCATAGCCGGATAAATAAACTCCTCGACCGTAATACTGAGCCGATGAATCTCATCGATAAAAAGCACATCGCCGGTATTAATATTACTCAACAGGCCCATAACGTCACCGGCCTTTACCATTGCCGGCCCAGATGAGCTTCGAACCCTCGCCCCCATTTCGTTGGCCACGACATTCGCCAAAGTTGTCTTGCCCAAACCCGGCGGCCCATAGAGCAGAATATGTTCCAAAGGCTCACCTCTTTGCTTGGCGGCCGTTATCGCAATTGAGAGCTTTTCCTTGATATTTACCTGACCCACACATTCGTCCAGATACTTTGGCCGAAGCGAAACGTTAAAGTCTTCATCCTGTTCGTTTAATGCCTGACCGTTTATAACCCTGTCTATTGCCATAATCTATCAGTCTTGACTATGTTAAACTTCAATTCCCTGCTTTAACCTGTACACAAGCGGCACGAGTTCTTCGGCGGTTTTTACATCCGGGTGTTTTTTAGAGGCCAGCTCGATAAGTTCCATCGCCTCGTTTCTTCTTTCCCCCCAGGCGATAAGAATCTCCAATGTTTCCGCCTGATACGGCTTAAAGCCCGCGCTGGCCGCACCCGCCGGCTCTGCTCCAATCGCAAAGCTCTGCAATTTCCCCTTGAGTTCGGCGATAATCTGCTGTGCCATTCTCTTTCCAATTCCTGGAAGTGACATTAGCACCTTGTCATCGCCGTTTTCTATCGCCGACGCTATAGTAGCGATGGGAATGCTCAATGACCGCAGTCCCTTTTTTGTCCCTATTCCTTTGACGCTGGTGAACCTGGTGAAGAAATCCCGCTCGCCGACAGTCAAAAAGCCGACCATCCTCGGTATCAAATTGCCTCCGCCCGGTGTGCCCTCATAGTATTCGGTCGTGCAGAGAGTAATGTCCGAGCCGATTTTGTCCGACAGGGCACTTACACAATAACTCGGCAGCATAACTTCATAGCCTACCGACTCCACCTGCACCAATGCGCCTTCGGCATCGAGCTTAACGAGTTTTCCATCAATACTGGCTATCATAATTAGTTTTTTTATTCCTCGTCATAGGTATCCGAATTTGCACAGCACAGCGCGGTCGCTATGGCATCGGCCACATCACTGGGCTTCGGCACTTCAGGCAAAGCCAAAATCGTTTGAATTGTCCTTTGCACCTGTCCCTTTGACGCCTGACCGTTTCCGGTAATCGATTTTTTTATACGTGTAGCGCTGAAGCTTCTGACCTGCACGCCTGCTTCAGCGCACTTTTGTAGTATAACACCTCTGGCCTGACCCATCAATATGGCTGTCTTCGGATGTCTGTAGTGCGAATATAATTTCTCCACCGCTACAATTTCAGGGACAAATTTGTCCAATAGCGATTTAATGTCAGCAGCGATTTGGTTTAGCCTTAATTCTATTGACTTGTGGCCTTCAGTCCTGAAAACGCCTGCTTCAACAAGCTCATATTCAATTGCACTTGTGTGCAGGCAGGCATATCCACACACCCTCAGACCCGGGTCCACTCCGAGTATCCTCATTTTCTCCTCCACTCAGTCGCATCTGGTTTGTCCTCCAGCATAATCCCAATATTGTCTAATTTGTCACGAACAGCGTCGGCTGTTGCGAAATCCTTTTGACTGCGGGCCTGGTTTCGCTGCTCGATTAAGATTGCAACTAATTTATCGATAGTCTCTTCATCTGCCCCGCCGGTTTGCGGATATTCGTCTTTTACAATACCGAGGCAATCTCCGCCAAGTTTTCTAAACAAGTCATCCACCGAGTTAAGGGTTTCTTTAGCAGCATTTCCTTCTTCAAGCAGCTTATTTGCCAGCCGAACAAGTTCAAATACTACCGACAACGCAATCGAGGTATTCAAATCGTCGTTCATTGCCGTTTCAAATTTTTCCCTTAACTGCTTTAGTTGTTTTATCACTTTCCTGTCAGCTTCACCTTCGCCGGAAGTTGCCAGTTGCTTCCGCACCGCTTTGACTGTGTCGGTTATCTTTACATAGCCGCTTTGTGCCGCAAACAGCGCCGCGTCAGAAAAATCCAGCGGACTCCTGTAATGGCTGTGCAATATCGACTGCCTTATCGCCAGCGGTTCATAGTGTTTGGTTAGTCTCTCGTGTGCGCCCGAAAAAGCCTGTTTCAACGTGATAAAATTATTCAGGCTTTTGCCCATCTTTTGGCCATCAACGGTAACCATATTGTGGTGCACCCAGTATTTGACGAACTGAACCCCGTTGGCCGCTTCAGACTGGGCAATCTCGCACTCGTGATGGGGAAACTGGTTTTCTATCCCTCCGCCGTGGATATCAATTGTCTTGCCCAGATATTTCATACTCATTACCGAGCATTCCAGATGCCAGCCGGGAAAACCCATCCCCCACGGGCTTGGCCACTGCATAATATGATTGGCTTCGGCCTTTTTCCAGAGAGCAAAATCCACCGGAGCTCTTTTGTCCGGTGAAACTTCCACGCGTGCACCGGCTATCATATCTTCGATGTTCCGTCCTGAGAGCTTGCCATAGTTCTCGAATTTCGACACATCGAAATAGACCGAGCCATTGGCTTCATAAGCATAGCCTTTCTCAAGAAGTGTCTTTACCAACTCTATCTGTTCGATTATATGGCCGCTGGCACGCGGACTTATGTCGGGCCGAACGCAGTTTAACTTGTCCATATCCTCGAAGTAGCTGTGAGTATAGTATTCCGCTAAGGCCATCGGATGCTTCTTTTCTTTTTTCGCCGCTACCGCAAGTTTATCTTCTCCCTCATCGGCATCATCGGTAAGATGGCCGACGTCGGTTATATTCTGTACGTATGTTACACTGTAGCCTAAATAGCGAAGATACCTGACCAGAATATCGAAGCTCACATAGCTTTTTGCGTGTCCCAAATGGGCGTGACCGTACACGGTCGGCCCGCAGACATATATCCCCACCCTCCCTTTTTTTAACGGCTTAAATTCTTCTTTACTTCTCGTCAAGCTATTGTAAAGCTTTAAACTCATCTAAAACACCTTCATTTTCGAACAATAATCTTTTACAGCGTTCTTTTGTATTTCCTTTTCAAAAGTGTCGTTGCTGTTGCTGCTATTGCGTCACCGGCGCCTATATCGCCGAATCCTTCATTTGTTTTTGCCTTTACGTTCACCGCATTAAAATCAATCCCTAAAAGACTTGCAATACATCTTTTTATCTGTCCTTTGACCGGCATCAGTTTCGGTTCTTCAGCGTGTATTATCAAATCGACATTAACTATTACCCACCGTTCTTCTTCCAGCCGCTCCTTGACGTCGACCAAAAGTGCCTTACTGTCGACGTTTTTGAACTGCGGGTCGGTATCGGGAAACAGTGTCCCTATATCTGTCATACAGGCCGCCCCCAAAAGGGCGTCAATAATCGCATGCAGGGCAACATCACCGTCGCTGTGACCAGCCAGACCAGCCGGATAAGGCACATAGACCCCGCCGAGCATCAGTTTCCTGCCCTCGACCACTCTGTGGATATCGGTGCCTATACCCGTGCGGTATTCGTGGTCGTGTTCCTCAATCACAATGTTCCCTTCGTACTGGGGACCTCCGTCCCCGTGATTTTGACCGCTATCGCCAGAGCCTGCCCAAGTCCCTTGAAAATAGCTTCTGCTATGTGATGGCTGTTTGTACCGTACGGAGCGTTTATATGCAGGTTGAACTTACCTGTATTTGAAAAACTCCTGAGCATCTCTTCCACGCACTCAACATCAAAATCGCCGATTTTCTCCGTCCGGTAGTCAACTTTATACACACAGCTTGGCCGCCCGGACAAATCTACCGCCACGTTGGCCAGAGCATCTTCCATCGGCACCGAACTGTGTCCGTAGCGGGCAATTCCCTTTTTATCGCCGAGCGCCTTGCCCAGACATTCACCCAGACCGATTCCTATATCTTCGACCGTGTGGTGTGCATCGACATCTAAATCGCCTTTGGCCCTTACCACCAAATCGACTTTGCTGTGTTTGCTCAGATGTGTGAGCATATGGTCCAAAAATCCTACGCCCGTATCGATTTCGTATTTGCCGGCGCCGTCCAGGTTAAGCTCGACCGTGATGTCGGTTTCTTTTGTCTGCCTGTGAATTTTAGCGGTTCTCTCTTCCATAAGAATATCCTTATTCTGATAATATTTCTTTCAGTGCTAAAATAAGTTTATCGTTCTGTTCGCTTGTGCCGACGGTTATCCTCAGTTTATTTTCAAGGCCGGCCAGAGCAAAGTATCTGATATAGATATTGCGCTGCACCAATTTATCATAAATCTCGCTTGCTTTGCACCCTTTATTTTCTGCAAGAACAAAGTTTGCATAGCTCCTCGGCACTTCGAATTTCAGGGCCCGCAGTTGTGCGGCCAGTATTTCGCGGTCTTTCTTTACTTTCTCGACATTTTCCTTGAAATACGCCTGGTCCTTTATCGCCGCCGTAGCAACTGCAATAGCAACTGCATCGACGTTGTAGGAATCTTTTACTTTCATTAGCCCCGCAATCAACTCCGGGCAGGCAAGACCATATCCGAATCGCATCCCAGCCAGAGAATATCCCTTGCTCATCGACCGAAGGATTATCACGTTATCGAAATCTTTAATCAGCCCCGTGCAATTCTCCTCTGCAAAATCCACATACGCCTCGTCAATCAATAATATCCCGTTTACCTCATCCGCCAGCGAAGCCAGTTCACCGGCGCTTATAAAACTGCCGCTTGGCGCATTTGGATTGCATACAATCGTCAGGGCAGCATCGGTGTTTATCAGTCCGGTCGGTAGGTTAAACTCGCCGTCGAACGGCACCTCAATTGCCTCACAGTTTTGCAGTTTGGCCAATATCGGATACAGTGAGTATGTTGGAACCGGGTAAGCCGCCGCCCGCTTCTCGTCACAAAATGCCCGAAAAGCCATTGTCAGCAAATCGTCTCCGCCGTTACAGCAGATAACACAATCCGGCGAAACGCCGTTGACCTCCGCCGCAGCCCTGCGGAATTCATCACCGACAGGGTCGGGGTATCGCCGAAGCTGCTCAGGTTTAATTGTCGCCAGTACCTCCAATACTCTCGGCGACGGCGGATAGGGGTTTTCATTTGTGTTTAATTTAAGCACCTCGCCGCCTTTCGGCTGAAAACCCGGCTCATAACCTTTCACTTTTTCAATATTTCCTCGAAAATACCCCATTAAATACTCCGGTTCCGCATTACAAATTCTAAGATACGACCTACTTCCGGCAGTAATCTATTATCCGGGCAACCTCGCTTCGCAGGTCTTTGCGGTGCACAATCATATCCACAAAACCGTGCTCAAGCATAAACTCAGCCGTCTGGAACCCTTCCGGCAGCTCCACCTTAATCGTCTCAGCGATTGTTCGCGGGCCTGCAAAACCAATCAGAGCACCCGGTTCGGCTATTGTAACATCACCTAACATAGCAAAGCTCGCAGTTACTCCGCCGGTGGTCGGGTCTGTCAGAATCGAAATAAAAAGCCCTTTTGCCTCATCCAGTTTCGCCAGCACAGCGCTGGTCCTGGCCATCTGCCCCAAAGACACAACCCCCTCGTGCATCCTTGCCCCGCCCGAACAGCAAACCGCCACAAAAGGCAGCTTCTCCTCAATCGCCTTATCCGCCGCAGCGCAGAATTTCTCACCTACAACCGCCCCCATAGACCCCATCAGGAAATTCGGCTCCATTACCGCAAGCACAACGCCTCTGCCCTTGATAAAGGCCTTGCCGATTCGAATGGCCTCTTTGCCGCCGCTTTTTTTCTCGTCGGCCTTTAGACGATGCTTATAGTTGGTATCTCTGAACTTAAAATCCAGCGGGTCATTACTTGTCAGGTCGCCCAAAATCTGCTGAAAGGAATCTTCATCGACCAGGTATTTAATCCGCGTGGCCGCATCAATGCGAAAATGATATTTACACTCCGGACAGACATTCAGATTCTCATCAACATTGCTTTTATACAGCATATGCTCACACCCGGGACACCGTGTCCACAGACCTTCCGGCATCTCTTTACGGGGCTTCAGCGAGAATCCATTCCACTTGGATTTAGCTTCTTTCGGCATAACTATAAAACTCTCAGAATAAAGATATGCAGGATTTTACCAGAAATTCAATGATTTGGCTATAAAAATTACCCGGCGGCTTCGGCAATGGACTTTATAGCGGCTTTTCGGTCGGTTTTGGAAAATATCGCATTGCCCGCCACCAGTGTATCAGCCCCGTAGGATGCTACAATGCCGGCCGTTTCAGGCCCTATACCACCATCGACCTCGACCCTGGTCTCAGGGCCGACAATTTCTCTGATTCGGGTAATCTTTTTCGCTGCTTCCGGTATAAATTCCTGCCCTCCAAAACCCGGATGGACCGTCATCACAAGGACCATATCGCAAAGCGGCGCAACCGCTTCTACCGCCTCGACCGGTGTCTCGGGATTTAGACAAACCCCCGCGCTGACTCCAAGTTTGTGCAGCTTTTCGATAAGCTTCTCCGGCTCATCGACTACTTCGATATGAAAAGTTATATGGTCGGAGCCCGCCTCGACAAAACGCTCAGCGTATTTAGCTGGCTCGCTTATCATCAGGTGACTGTCGAAAACCAGCTTGCTGTACTTTCGAAGTTTGGCAATCACCGGCGGCCCGATTGTAATATTGGGCACGAAGTGACCGTCCATAACATCCAGATGGACTATCTTCACACCGGCAGACTCGATTACCTTGATTTCGTCGGCCAATTTTGCAAAATCCGCGCTTAGTATCGACGGCGCAATCTCAATTGTCCCAGCTTTGGGTAACCGCATTTTCAACTATAGACTTTTGATTTCGCTAAGGAAAAAATTATCCCGGTCACTGTCGACCTTTATTTCTCATCCAGAATTTCGATACACTTGAATTTCTTGCCCTCCAGAAATTCCAGCGACGCTCCCCCGCCGGTAGATATATGGCTCACCTTGTCCACCAAGCCGAGTTTTTCAAGAGCGCTCGCACTGTCGCCGCCGCCAATCACGCTCCGCGCGCCTTTGTCGGTTGCCTCGGCCACCGCCAAAGCCACCGCTTTCGTACCTTCGTCAAACGGCGGAAGTTCGAATACCCCCATCGGCCCGTTCCACACAATCGTTTTTGCCCCCGCAAGTTTCTCGGCAAAAAGTTTCTGCGTCGCTGGACCGATATCCAGACCACGCCACCCGGCTTCTATATCACTCGTCATAACTTTAACAGCAGCCCTTGCCTTGACTTCCTTAGCCGCCACACTATCGACCGGAAGAACTATTTCACACCCGGCATCTTCGGCCTGTTTCAAAAGCAAAGTAGCCTTATCAAGAAAATCATCTTCACACAGACTATCACCGACTTCCTGTCCCTGGGCCTTGATAAAAGTATAAGCCATTGCGCCGCCTATCAATATACTGTCGACTTTATCGAGCAGATTTTCAATCACCCCTATCTTGTCCGAAACCTTTGCCCCGCCGAGTATCGCCGCAAAAGGCCTCTCAGGATTGCTGACCGTCGCCCCTAAAAACCGCAGCTCTTTTTCAATCAGAAAACCGATAACTCGCGGCTTGCCCTCCATAACAACAGGCACCGTATACATCGAGGCATTGTCCCTGTGCGCCGTCCCGAAGGCGTCATCAACATAGATATCCGCCGGTCCCGCAAGCTCCTTGGCAAAGTTATCTTTGGCCTCCCGCAGTTGTTCGTCCTCCTTAGCGGCCTTGTCTTTTATAGTCTCTTCCTTGTGGAAGCGAAGGTTCTCAAGCAGCATACAATCACCGCTTTTCAGTGCTTCCGCCTTCGCCTTTGTATCCTCGCCGATACAGTCGTCTGCAAAAATCACTTTCTTACTCAGCAATTCCGACAGTCTCTTTGCTACCGGCCGCAATGACAGCTTCTCGTCAACCTTCCCTTCCGGCCTGCCAAGGTGGCTCATTAAAATCAGCGAGCCTCCACCTTCCAGTATCTTTTTTATCGTCGGCAGTGCCTTAACGATCCGGTCGTCGCTGGTAATATTACACTCCTCATCCAGCGGCACATTAAAATCGCACCGCATCAGCACGCGCTTGCCCCGCACATCTATATCGGCAATAGTTTTCTTGGCCATTTCTTTGTCCCTTTTACTGCAAAAAATTAAGAAAAAACAGGGCCTGCTCCGAATGCGAACAGGCCCTTTATGAAAATCCGTTTTACATATCCGCTAACTTTTCCATAATATCAACCGTGCGGTTCGAATAACCCCATTCATTGTCATACCAGCTTATAACCTTAACAATTCTGCCATTGACCATTGTGCATAGAGAATCGAAGATACTCGAAGCC
>CAZTKW010000020.1:0-16091 GCA_964614315.1 uncultured Pirellulales bacterium | reverse complement strand
GATAGGAAGAATAAGCGGTATTATAGCTTATAGTGGAGTCAGTTATCGTTGGGCTGCTGTTGCTACAGTAGATTCCGCCGCCGCGTCCCTTGTCTGCGTCCCGGCTGTAGGCTAGATTGTTTGTGATTGTGCAATTGCTGATGGTCGGGCTGCTGTCAGAACAGTAAATACCGCCACCTAATTCAGCACCGCTAAAATAGTATGAATTGTCACTGATAACACAATTAGCAATAATCGGACTGCCGCCGTTACAGGTGATTCCCCGTCCATAGACATTCCTTGTGATAATGCAATTTTTGATTGTCGGGTTACTACCAAAGCAACGAATTGCGCCTACAGTAGGGCAAATCGGGTCAGGGCCAGGAAGCCAAGGGCCAGGGACAGGATAAGGGGAAGAACCAGCTTTTGTAATTGTCAAGCCGTCGAGGACGGAGTTATTCTGCTCTTCATTTCGGAAGAAGAAGCCGGCAGCTTCATTATTACAGTCAACAATGCAATTTTCTGGGCCGTTCTCGGATTTTACGGTGATTGCCTTGCCGTGAAAGTCAAGGTTGTAGTTTCCGGGGCCGGTATATGTATCATCGGCCACAAGGACAGTTTCATCGGTATTTGCAGCGTCTATCGCAGCCTGAATTGTATCGTATTGAGCAGGTACATGCAATTTGAGCGGCGGGAGGAGCAGAACAGTCTTTTGGGCTTCGATGGTAACGTCGTTATCGGTGTATTGGGCGTAAATGTTAATATCCTGAGGTGTGTCTGTCAGGCCTGCTATCAGAACCCCACTTTGGCCACGACTAAAGTAAGCCGCTTCCTCCGGCTGAACAGACCAAAGAACCGAAGCTGTAACGTCCTGTGTATAGGCGTTGTCATAAAAAGCAGTGGCGGTATATTGTTCAGGGTAGTTTCTGATAATCTGGTCTGGCCCGGTTATTTCAAGGTCAATCAGGGCGGCCGGCTGGTAAGAGGATTCATCGGCACCGACATCAACAATCTCATCGATAACTCTCGGCTGGCCGTCGATGTCGGTCTGGTCAGTGTAATCACCAAAGGGGTCACCGGCATTTATACAGGGGGAACCATACTGCAGGTGAAAGCCGTCCGGGTCCAGCGACGGGTCATCGCCAAAGTTTGTGCCACCTCCGGGCCAATCCTGAATACAACAGTAGTTCATAGCAGGCGTGCTTGAGTCATTGTAGATTTGCGAAGGGACATTGCCCCACAAGATACAGTTGGTTAACGTTAGTGTCAAGTAGTTGTTGTATATACCACCACCTTCGTAATCCGACGAATTTTCGGTAATAGTACAGTTTGTAATAGGGCCTTTACAGTTAGCCAGACCACCACCTTTATACTGCGAGGAATTTGCGGTGATGGTACAGTTTGTGACGGGGCCTTCGCAGGCAGCGAGACCACCACCGCCTTGTTCAGATGAGTTGCCGGCAATAGTACAGCCTGTTATTGGGCCATTACAATAATACAGTCCGCCGCCGTCACCATTTAAAGCTGTATTGTTACTAATAATGCAATTTGTGACAGTAAAGGAATTTGTGACAGGGCCACCGATACCGGCCAGTCCTCCACCGTAGTTAGCGGAGTTTCCGGTGATTGCAGAGTTGATAATTGTCGGACTACTACCATACAGACAATAAACTGCTCCACCGTGACTTCCGCCTGAGTTATCGCTGATATTGCAGTCAATAATTGATGGGCTGCTGTTAGCATAACAGAACACTCCACCACCACCACCACCGCTGCTGGCAGTATTTCCAGTAATAGTACAGTTAGTAATTATGGGACATGAGTCATTTAGGCAACCAATTCCGCCTCCGTAGTAGTTGGTGTTTTCAGTAATAGTGCAATTGTCAATTTTGGGTGAGGCTTCCTGACAGGAAATTGCATGGAAATAATTACCAGATAAGTGACAGTTTTTAATCGTAGGAGAGGCATTGTAGCAAAGTATAGCTCCGCCTCCATTGGAACCCTCAGGGCCCGACATGGGTGCAATACCGTTGATGATGGTTAGGCCGTCCAGTACCGAATTCTGGTGTTCGCCATTGTGAAAGCAGAAGCCGCGATGTCGGTCTTCGTATGTGCCCTGGGAATCAATGATACAATTTTCGTAGCCGTTTTCGGATTTTACGGTGATGGCTTTGCCGAGAAAATCGAGGTCCCGGTTTCCGTCGCCGGTGTAGATATCATCGGCAATGAGGACCAGATCGCCGCCGGAGGCGGCGTCTATGGCAGCCTGAATTGTGCCGTAGTCGGCTGGTACGCGCAATGTCGACGATTGGTAAAAGACTTCATCGGCGCCGATATCAACCCAACCAGCCATAACACGGGGCTGGCCATCGATATCGGTTTGGCCGGTATAATCGGCTGACAGGTCACCTGCGTTTATGCAGGGTGAAGCGGGCAGAAGGTGGTATCCATCCGGTGCCAGCAAGGGGTCGTCGGGAAAGTTACCCATTCCACCTTCGGACCAATCCTGAATACAACAGTAGGTTACAGCCAGTGTGCTTTCCGAGCTATTAGAGATTTGCGAGGGAGAGTTGCCCCACAAGATACAGTTGGTTAAAATTGTATCGGAGAGATAATTATTATCAACACCACCAACCTGATTGCCGGAGTTGCCGGTGATAGTACAATTGCTAATGGTCGAATTGCTACGCAGGCAGTTTATTCCTCCACCGCCGCCGCCAGCGGTGTTGCCGCTGATTATGCAGTTGTTAATCAAGTATATGCCATCTGTTATGGAGATACCACCGCTGCAATCGCCGCGTCCTCCGAAGGAAGTGTTGTCATAAATCATACAATTGGAAATTTCTAATTCGGCGTCCTGATTATTACGACAATCAATTCCAGCACCACCATCGGCGTAGGCGTTGATGACTGTAAAGCCGTTGATGACGGAGTTAACATCGAGGTTATTTGAAAAATTGAAGCCGCGATGTGGTTCGGTTTCCGTGCCCTGGCAGTCGATGATGCAGTTTTCGGGGCCGGTATCACTTCGGACGGTAATACTTTTTCCGGTTATTTCAATGTCTCTGTTTCCGGGGCCGGTATATGTTCCGGCGTCAACGATGACGGTGTCTCCGTCGGCTGCGGCATCGATGCCGGCCTGTATTGTGGTGTGGGTGCGGGTCGGGCCGACGTAGATGGTTTGGGCTTGGAGTGTTAGCTGGGGTGTAAGAAACAAACAAATAAAGCTTAGAATTATTATTTTTCTCATTAAGCTGCTCCTTATTTAAAATCTCGCCGCTTACTATATTTGGAATTGATATTACCACAATAGGGCGAAAAAAGCAAGATTTTTCCTGAAAAAATTGGCCTTGATTTTGGAAAAAATATAAGGTTTCGGGAGCAAAATGCAAGGTGGAGGACGGCGGGAGAAAAGAAAAAGGTAACAAAAACGCCTATGGCGTGGGGGCAGGGTAAATCCTAACAGGGGAAAAAACCAAATAGGCGGGGAATTTTCCGATAAGGTCGAGAAACCTCAATGAGAATGCGAGTCCGGATGTCAGAGGTATTTCGGACGGCAGTATTTAAGAATTGTAAAAGCCCCGCGTAATCGCGGGGCTTTTTTTTCAATCAGATTGATTTTCAGCCGGGAATTACGTTTGTCGCACACGGGCCTTTTTTGCCCTCGCCAATCTCAAATTCGACCTTCTGGCCTTCATCAAGGGAGGCGTAGCCTTCGGACTTAATCTCGGAATGATGGACGAACAAATCTTCGCCTCCATCGTCCGGAGCAATAAAACCATATCCCTTACTCGAATTGAACCATTTTACCGTACCTGTACTCACTTGCTTTACTCCCTGGCCTTTTTATAGGCCATTAAAAATTAATATCCCTCTTTCTTAACTTATGGCAGGCCTATTCCCGAGAGATGGAAGAATATGACTGCCTTTTTCGGTATTAGAGCATAATAAATCAAAAGTGCAAGAATAAAACTTTCTGAGTTTTAAAATTAAGATTGGCACTAAAGACCAATCAAAATCGCATAGTCTCAGGCGTATTTTCAGTTAAGCTCCTTATCTTTCCAGTATTTTGTTCCTGCGACGGTAGCCTGGAGTGCGAGTCCGGATTCTGTCATAGAAAAAGCCTCAATATCCGAGCCAATAGCCCCTTCACCGCTGATTTCACCGCCTTTTTCGCCGGCTTTTGCGGCGGCATCAGCGTGTCCGCCAAACTCCCAGCCGCTGTAGATAAATTTATTAAGGATTTGTTTAGAATTAAAAACCAATACCTGTTTATAGTCTTTTACTCCCAGGCCAAGACCGACACCACCTAACGCCATTTTCATATATGTTCGCTGTTTTGTTTCATTATCGACAACGACGCCATATCCTCCGCCGGCACTAATATAAATTATATTCACATTCGCATTTGAGAATACGCCGTAGCCAGCGGCGTTTTTGACTGTTTCTCTGGTGGAAGGTTTCTCGCGATAGAGCCTTTGAAGGGTTTCGTTTTCCATATCGCTAACTACCTGCTGTCTTTCGGCAAGCGACAGTTGCGCACTCGGGCCACAGCCGGAGAGCAGAGTCAGGATTGCGCCAAGTCCCAAGAATAAAAAAATCGTATTTTTCATTTTCTTTTCCTAAACCAATATCGGCTACATCAGACGTCCAGCTATACAATCGAGCCTCTTGCTTCGGGTATAATAGCAAAAAGTGTTTTTATTGCAATAATTTTCGGTATTTTTTTTTGAAGTCGTCAATACTTTTATAGTTATTTTAATGCAGCCGAGATTCGGACATCGCCGCCGAGCAGCCTGATTTCGACATGATTGAAATTCAGGCAACGGGAAAGTTCGGAGTTTTTTTCGGATATGTCAGCTTTTCCGCGGGCGGCGAGAATTTTCGGGGCGATGTAAATTACGATTTCATCGGCGAGGTCTTGTTCCAAGAAAGAAGCAATTGTCCTGGGACCACCTTCGACGAGCAACTGTTGGAAGGAGCGTTTGCTTAAATGTTCCAAAAGAACATTGAGGTCACATCTGTTTTTAGTTGCTGGCACGGTCAATAATTCAGCTCCTTTTTGGGTGATTTTTTCGGCGAGTTTGGGAGTTGCCTGAATAGCTTCGTGGGATGTTACAATAATTACGGGCGTTTTTTTTGCGGTTGTAATTAACTTAGATTCGAGAGGGATTCTCAGGTTGGTATCAAGGACGATTCTGACGGGATTTTTTCCTTTTGCCGGGCGAGGGGTCAAGAGGGGGTCGTCAGCGATAACGGTATTTACGCCGACGAGTATTGCCTGTGTGCGGCGGCGGAGTTTGTGGGCGTCCTTTCTGCTTTTTTCATTTGAAATCCACCTGTCTTCGGTACTGTCGGCATAAGCAAGTTTGGAGTCGATGGATTGAGCCCATTTTAGGATAACCCAGGATTTTGCTGTTGTTGCGAATTTGATAAACGGAGCGTTGAGGCGTTCAGCCAGGTTTTCGCATAGGCCGGTCTGTACTTCGATACCAGCATTTCGGAGTTGTTCGATTCCCCGGCCGGCAGCATGGAGTGAAGGGTCGGTCATTGCGATGACGACTTTGGCTAATTTAGCTTTTATGATTTGGTCGGTGCAGGGGCCGGTTTTGCCGTGATGGCAGCATGGCTCGAGGGTGACATACATCGCTGCGCCTTCGGGATTATTGCCGCGTTTTTCGCAGTCGTTCAGAGCGTTAATTTCGGCGTGGGGGCCGCCGAACTTTTTGTGCCATCCTCTTCCGATGACCTTTTCATCTTTTACTATGACGCAACCGACGGCGGGGTTGGGCTCGACCGAGCCGACGCCCCGGCGGGCGAGTTTCAAAGCCATCTTCATAAATTTTTCGTCTTTTTGAGACATATCCAATTGATTATTGATTCGGCTGCATAGTTTGCGTTCAGTCGCTTATCATTTCAGAGAATTCTTTTTCAGTAATAATTTTGACGCCGAGATTTTGCGCCTTTTGCAGTTTAGAGCCGGGACTCTGGCCTGCTAACAGGTAATCGGTTTTCTTACTTATGCTCGAGGATGTCTTTCCACCGGCCTGTTTTATTGCGGCTTCGGCCTGCTGTCGAGAGAAATTTTCGAGGGTGCCTGTGACGACGAAAGTTTTGCCGGCGAGTTTATCGCTGCGCATCTTCTGCGGCTGGAGTGGTTTTATTCCTGCATCGAACATTTCTTTTATAACTGAGGAGTTTTTCTCGTCTCCAAAATATTCGCAGATGCTATCGGCCATTGTCGGGCCAATCTGGTCGATTTGTTCGAGAGTTTCTTTTTCGGCGTTCATCAAGGCATCGAAGGATTGGAAGCGGTCGGCAAGGATTTGGGCGGACTGGCCTCCGATGTGGCGGATTCCGAGGGCGGCAATCAGGCGCCATAGCGGCTGCGTTTTGCTTTTTTCTATTGCGTCAATTACGTTTGCCGCGCTTTTTTCGGCCATTCGCTCCAAATCGAGCAAGCGAGGAAACTTTAATTTGTAGAGGTCGGCGAAGTTCTTAACCAGGCCGGTATCTACCAATTGTTCAATCAGGGCATCTCCGAGATTTTCGATATCCATTTGGCCGCGACCGGCAAAATATATGAGCCGTTCTTTCAGTTGGGCGCTGCAGTTGGGGTTGACACAGCGGATATAAACACCGTTTTCGTCTTTTTCGACGTTTTGGTGACAATTGGGGCATTTTGTGGGTACTTTGAAGAACTTTGCGGCGGCGGGTCTTAAATGTTGTTTGACTTCAATGACCTGTGGGATTATTTCGCCGGCCTTTTCGATTATGACGGTGTCACCTTCACGGACATCGAGGCGGTTTAGTTCGTCAAAGTTGTGCAGGCTTGCCCTTTTTACGGTGGTGCCCGATAGCTGAACAGGTGCCAGATTGGCCACGGGGGTTAGGATACCGCTTTTTCCGACCTGGATATCGATTGATTCGACAGTTGTTTGGGCCCTCTCGGCAGGGAATTTATACGAGATGCACCATCGAGGAGCCCTACCTGTAGCTCCGAGAAGCTGCTGCTGGTCGAAGCGGCTGACCTTTATTACCATACCATCAATCTGGTAGTCCAGTGTTGAGCGTTGCTCGTTCCAGCCGAGGCAAATATCAATCACACGGTCTATGTCTTTTGCTTTTTTGATGTGAGGATTAACGGGCAGGCCAAACTTTTTAAGTCTGTTAAGAGTCAGCCAGTGGTTGTGAGCAAGAGGCTGGGAAATCCGGCCGAGGGAATAAGCAAAGAATGAAAGGTTTCTTGCGGCTGTGATTTTTGCATCAAGGAGTTTGAGGGAGCCTGCGGCGGCGTTTCTCGGATTTGCAAATGGCGGCTCGCCAGCTTCGGTGCGGAGCTTGTTTAGCTCGATGAAAGCCTTTTTAGGCATATATACCTCGCCCCTAACTTCGATGGTCTGGGGTACTTCAGGAACTCTTAAAAGGACCAGGGGGATTGCCTTTATTGTGCGGATGTTTGCGGTAACGTCATCTCCGGTTTGGCCGTCACCGCGTGTTGCGGCGGTTAGAAGAATGCCAGATTCATAGCGAAGGCTAACTGCAAGGCCGTCGATTTTCAATTCGACAACGTAACTGTAGTCTTTAGTGTCAAGGGCTTTTTGGACACGTTTATCAAACTCTTTCAGTTCATCGGTGTTGTAGGTGTTGTCGATGCTGAGCATAGGCAGTGCGTGACGGCCGCCGGGGAAGGCTTCAACCGGCTGTTCGGAGATGCGCTGAGTCGGTGAATCGGGGGTTATAAACTGAGGATTCGCCTGCTCCAATGCTTTTAGCTTTGCGAAGAGCTCATCATATTGAGTGTCAGTAACCTGCGGAGCGTTCAGGACGTAATAAAGGTAATCGTAGTTTCGGATTCTGGTGCGCAACCGCTCGATTTGTTTTCTTACGTTTTCAGTCATAACAGCTTAATTTATATTCTTTTTTGAAGCATTTTGCAAGGGCCATTAGAAAGGTTTGCCAAAAACAAAATTTGAATTAAACACCTGAATCAATTATTATGATACATACTAAGCTTTTCAGCATAACTGAATAACGACATAAATTGTCAGTATAAAATTGCAAAGTAACAATGCTAATGAAAAAGAATTACACCCTAAGCGTATTAACTCTTTGCACTACCACAATGAATCTGCTTGCAATTACTGCGACTTTTGCAGCTAATCAGAAAAAAACCGTTAATCTTTCCAAGCCCAATTCTTCTAAAATTAAAGAATCGAAGGTCGATACTACACCTGGTATTCACGAGGGATTGAAAATTGGTGAAATGGAGGTGATTTACTATATACCTAAATATTTCGACCCAAACACAGCTCAATATCTTTTTGGTATTCATGGAGCTGGGGCTTGGCACCGTCCCGGAGCAATGAACAGAATACATCAGTTCGCAAATATTGCAGAGATAGAGAACCTTGTTGTCATAGCTCCGGCTTTTGACTGTATCCTCAATCGACCGCTTGGGAAAGAAGGTTTTAAGGAAAAGGGTATCGTTAAGGATAGTTATCTCGGTGACTTCATCAACTTAGTGAACAAGCGCAATGAGCACAGGACAGATTTGAAGCTTATCGAAACATTTGAGTTTTTTAATAAGCACTTGATGAAAAGGGAGAAATTCCATTTGTATGGACATTCCGGAGGAGGCCAATTTGTATCTCGCTTCATAATATTTTATCCTGAACTGCTTGATAAGGTCGGCATTTCATCACCAGGCTCATTTGTCTTTCCACGTCGCGATATAAATTACCCATATGGGCTTAAGTTGGATGCTCTTGAAAAAACATTCGGTTCCCAAATTAAGGCCGATGACTTGAAACTGACGGATTCTGAATTGGACAAGAAGCTTAATCAAGTGCTCGATTTGAAACTTTTCATCATTGCCGGTGAAAACGATACATGGATAGACAATCGTCCTGAGCGTTCCTGGCAGGGCAAACATCGTTTCGAAAGAGCTCAGAATTTCTACAAAATAATGAAGGAAGAAGATCAAAGGCTTAAAACAAAAGGCATAAGGTCCGAAGATAAACCGTTTCAATTCAACTTGCATACAATGCATGTTGTTGGCCATAATTCAAATGCTGCAGCAGCAAACGCAAGAAATCTGTTTTTTCCAACAAAAGAAAAAACAAAAGGCCGGTTGCTACATATCGACTTTGCTAAAGGGAGAGCAGACAGGAGTGGAAATAGGAACAGAATTAGATCACGTAGTCGACCAACGTTTGCACACGGCAGAGCTATCTTTACATCTCGTAAGGGTCACTATCTACATATTGACCTAAATCAGGCCTCACGTATTGTGGGGTGTACAGAAATGACAATACGAGTTAAGGTTAGAATGGAGCCAAATCCGCGCCGACATTACGCTGCCAGGCTGATTCAAACCAGTGGTGGTCGATACTTTGGAAGTGCAATCGCAGTAGTTGAGACCAATAAAATTGCTGCATGGATCCAGACAACTTCTTCCAAAGCGACGGCGCCAAGCCCAGGCAAAAATCCAATAACAGGCAGGTCGCCAACAATGATTTCCAATGTAAAGATTGATGACGGACAGTGGCATGATGTCGTCCTGACGTATACCGGCTCCCAGGTTAAGTTGTTCATCGATGGTCAGCTACAGCTGGAAATAGAATGGAGTGGGGCTATTATAGGAGGAGATGAGATCAACATCGGTTATGTGAAATCAAATGGCTTTCATTTTGACGGGGAAATTGATGAGATTGAAATCCTTGGGCATAGCATATTACCATCTAAAATTCAATTCAAGGAGAAACGCTGATGAGAAAGCTTATCATTATTGCAGTCGGGCTGGTGTGCCTTAGTTCAATGGCTTATGGATACGAGGGGCGGCGTGCCGACTCGGTACTTTTGAATGGTGTGTGGGAGTTTGCCGAAGGGGATGGCGGCGAAGATGCAGAGAGACCGGAAGGTCAGGCTAAACTAAATTGGCAGCAAACCAACCTGCCGGGCAGGTTCACAAAATGGGGCCAAGGAGCCGCAACTACAATCAAATACATCTGGGCCAAGAGAACCTTCGAGATTTCCAAGGCCCAGGCAAAGAAGCTGGCGGTATTGCGTTGGAATCGCATCAGGTTCGGGGCAACAGCTTTTATTAACGGTCAGAAAGCAGGCGAAAACGAACCGACGGGGCCCTACCAGGTAATTGTTCCCGAAGGAGTTCTGCGAGCGGGTATTAACGAGATTGTGCTGAAAATACCGGGTGCGGTTGGAGTGCGAAAGGGAGCGAGCGGGTACTTTCTGATTCCAGCGGGATTTGCGAGCTGTCATAAGCGCGGGATACCGGCAGTGACCGATGATATCTGGATAGATTTTGCCGAGCGGGTCTATATCAAATGGGCTTTGGCTATACCGGATATGGCGGGGAGCAAAGTCAGGATTCGTGTTACGCCTGCAGGTGTTGAGCGTATCGACGAGCTAAAGGTAACAGCGGCGGTCAGAACGTGGCCTGATGGAAATGTTACAGGCAGTGGGGAGACTTCGGCAAGGCTTATACCCTGGGCGGACCCTTTGGGTGGTGAACACTTCTTTGTTGAGGTGCCGATGCCCAACTACAAGGCATGGACTTACGAAGAACCCAATCTCTATACGGCAGAGGTTACAATCAGCAAAGGCGGGAAGGCACTCGATGCGGTGAGTTTCAGGTTCGGTATGCGGGAAGTCAAGGTTGTTGATGAAAACTACAAGCTGAACGG
Source organism: uncultured Pirellulales bacterium (assembly GCA_964614315.1). Taxonomy (GTDB): domain Bacteria; phylum Planctomycetota; class Phycisphaerae; order Sedimentisphaerales; family Anaerobacaceae; genus CAZTKW01. Next base: position 5,406 of record CAZTKW010000020.1, on the reverse strand, counting down.
TAAGAATCTGTGGCTGAGAGGGTCGAATTTGGTCTTCGAATGGGAATGGGGAAATATTATTACAGGCAAGGAGAAGGACTACCTCGTTACCGAAGCGAGAGAGATGAGTATGAACTGCTTCCGCACTCATACCCAGCCGATGCCGCGACTGTGGGCGGATATTTGTGATGAATACGGGACGATGGTGCTGTCGGAGTTTCCGGCGCTATATAACTACAGGAATTATAATTTTACACCCGAAGAGTACGAGGTCTGGCATAAGAATGTTCTGACTGATGCGGCTGGGTGGATGGGGCGGCTTTGGAACCACCCTTCGATTGTTATGTGGGTGCTAACGAACGAATCTGTGAACGATACGGAATGGGAACAAGGACCGTACAGGGATTTTGTTTTGAAGCTGGACCCGAGTCGACCGACAATGCGAACGGGCAGAGACGGGGGCACAAAAGAGAACCTGGATTTCCATATGTGCAGTAATACAATCTGGACTAACGAGGCGAAACTTATAGCCGATATTCCCAACTGGTTCGAGCCGGCGAAGGGACGCACACTAACCAACACCGAGTATATGAATATTTACAAGCGGCCGGTGTGCCAGTGGACGGGCACTGACGATAAAGAAGCCGACCTGCTTGCCTATGCACAGCTCGGCGCCGAGCACACCGAGGCGATGCGGCGGGAGCGTCTTGACTGCCTGCTGCCCTATATGTACGCCGGGTGGACCAAAACGCGCAGGGGTGAAGAATGGAAGGCGGGATATGCTCAACCGGTCTCAGCCTGCTGGCACAGCACACTGTCGGGCGTTCTGGCAAGTCTGGATTTGTTCAACCCTAATTATCTTGTCGGGCAGGAGGTAACAACCAAGCTTTACCTGATTAACGATACCTGGGACGACGCGGAGATTCATGTTGATTTGCTTTTGACAAAAGAATGTCCGGAGTTCATTCCGGAGGCGGAGTGTTTCGATAAACCAATCAGCCGATGGAGCTATGATTTCAAGTTGAAGGCCGACACACTGACTAAAACGCCTGTAACGTGGAAGCTGCCCAACGAAAAAGGCAGTTACTGGCTGACCGCCCGGACGACTGGCATTGAGGGCAGGGCTGTACTTAGTCAGCGGTTTGTCCGGGCGGTAAAACCGCCGCAGGTCCCCCCCGCCGTGATGAAACGGACTTTTATAGTTCTGGGCGGAGATAATATCTCGGCAAATTACTTCAAATCAAAGGGGTTGAAAACTGGAGGCAATCTCGATGAGCTTGAACCTGACGAGAATATGGTCATCATCTGGAATGCTGCGGAATTGACGGCTGAAGAGAAGCAAAAGGCCAAGAGTCTTTGTGATTTTGCCGCCGGCGGCGGGCGAGTGGTTGTTCTATCCACGAAATTGTGGGACTGGGGGGAACTTTGTGATGTGGCCATAGACAAACCGCAACTTTTTTCAAGAGTTTTTGCATACGAGGGGACAACACATCCGATGCTTTCGGGTATCGAGAGAGAGTGTCTTATGCGGTGGAACGGCGTTAACAAAGCGACGGCAAGAACGCAAATCAAAGGTCCGGCTATGGAAAAAGCGAAGAAAATTCTCTGGGGCCGTGACCCGAACTCCACTGTCGCAGCAGAAGTACCGGATGCCAAAGGTGAAGGCAAGATACTTTTCTGCCAGCTTGACATCCAAAGTCATATAGACAAAAACAAGGACAGTTACGACCCTGTGGCCGAACAAATACTGCTCAACCTTTTATGCTCCGAGATTAAAAACGCCCATGCAAAGGCTTCACTGGCGGAGATTTACGCCCCGGTGCGGGTAGGGACACCACCGGAGAACGCTTTCAACGGCTTGTTGAAGCTTGTGGACGGCGAACTGCGTCATTATGGTCATGAGGGGAAATGGAACGGGCCGGCGTCGAGTTACTACATCGAGAGCGGAGACAACGTCCTTACGTGGAAACGCGGCGGAAGCTATTCGTTGAATGAAAAATCGGCGGGACAAGATAAACAGGAGAAAAGCTTTCTGGCAATTCGCGGGCGGCGGCGTGAGGGGACGGCGATAGGACGCAACCCAGTTTCCGGCAACTATATCGGTATTAGCTCCGGGCGGGACGGGACTTATTTATTGCGAGGTTGTGAAGGGCTTGACGGTCCGTTCGAAATGAGGAAAATCATGGACGAGCGTTTCGGGATGGTCCGCCAGCCGATTTTTCTGCGTTCTCGAAACAGGGCACTGATCAGTACCGCGCGGTCAATAGTCGGTGACAACGGCAGGTCGGTTATCGAGTCGTGTGTTTTGTATTCCGACGATGACGGGCATAGCTGGGAATTGGTGCCTGTGGGGGTTGGTCCTCGTCATGAGGCGGTCTGGCCTCATAAGGCCATTCGCTGGCAGAACTACGCCGTGGAACCAACGGTAGCGGAGTTAGCGGACGGCAATCTCTGGTTACTGGCACGGACATCGATGGACAATCTGTACGAATCTTTCTCGGAGGACGGGGGTGTAACTTGGTCGGAGCTGGCGCCGTCGCGCTTCTACTGTACGCTTACGATGCCGACTTTTTTCCGGCTGAGTGACGGGCGGCTTATGCTTTTCTGGTGCAATACGACGCCGCTTCCGGAGGTGGACCGAACGAACGATGCGAGTATCAGAGAAGATATAAGAGAAGAAGTTCTGAAAGGGACTTGGGAGGACGTTTTTACCAATCGTGATGCTATTCATGCAGCCATATCGGAAGACGAGGGCAAGACATGGATTGGGTTTCGCGAACTCTATTTGAATCCGCTGCGAAACGAACCGGATTTTGCGGTTCGGCGCGGTACGGGCGAATCGCTGGACAGGAGCGTTCATCAGTCTCAGGCGGTTGAACTGCCGGATGGCAAGGTCCTTGTTGCGCTGGGTCAACACCCTCTGGTGCGGAGTTTTGTTATTTTTGACCCTGACTGGCTGTACGAGACAAAATGGCGGGATGATTTCTCTAAGGGTTTGGGGGACTGGTGCACTTTTAAATTTCTTCGGGGTATCCGGGGACACTGCGCTTACAATCGTGAGGCGGGAGCACGGCTGATAAACCATCCGAACAAACAGGGAGCGAAGGCACTGCATATAGGTCGTAGGGAAAACGCTGAGGTGATTTGTGAGAACGACGGAGCGGTGTGGAATTTTCCGGCCGGTCGAAAAGGAAAGTTCGTTATCAATATAATGCTGAACGCCGGTGGACAGGGAGGCCGGATTTGCCTTATGGACCGATGGGTCAATCCCACGGACCTTCTGGCTGGTCATTATGCAATGTATAGTTTCAGCTTCGATGGTGACGGCAAAAGCAACGGAAAAAAGTTTCTCGAAGTCGGCCGCCGGCACGAACTTCGGTTCGAATGGAACGATTTGCAGGCCGGTGACTGCCGGCTTTATATCGACGGCAAGCGAGCAATGTTACTACCTCTTAACAGGCCCAGCGTTAACGGCATCAGTTACGCACACCTTCAATCGGCTGCCACGGAAACCGACAGTGCGGGATTTCTGGTAGAATCGGTGGAAGCGGAGGTCGGGCTATAATTATGCGTTTGTGACCCAAATGGGACTGGACCATGCCAAACTTCCATTTGTCTGCTCAACCCGGACGTAATACCAATCGGTTTTGCCGGTGTCGGATTTGTCGGTGAATTCAAATTCCGTATGATAGTTGTCGGCGAAGACCAACCTGTGCATCAATATCGATTCAGCAGTAAATGGGCCTGTGAAAGTAATCTCGTTGTCTTTTGCCAGCTGTTCGAGGGATTTTGTAATAAAGAGTTTTTGCGGCTCGGTTAAATTTATATTCAAGGTGGTTTGAGGGGTGCCCTGAATTTCCAGGATGATGCTGTTGGTGGATCTTTCTTCGTATGCCTGTTTGCGTGAGGTATATGAAACAACTTCGCAGGTGCTGTCATTTATTACTGAGAGCTTATTTCGTCGATTTTCATCGTAAGGGCCCGATTGAAAACAAGGGAGAGCAGAGATAATTTTTCCGCCGTGAACAACAGCTTTAAATTTCCAATCGCAAATACGCGCCATTTCCAAAGCCGCCCATGGTCCCCAGCCAAATTCGATTCTGCAGAAAACCGGTTTGGTCCAGGGGGAGGATTTGAGCGGGCGGTCGATGGGGTGGTTGCGGTAAATGACCTGATTATTGCGGAGGACTTCGACGGACTTAACGACGTCTTTGCCCTTTACCCGGACGCTGATATTGCGATTGGGGGTAAAGGGGATTGTGCTGCCCATCCAGGCGAAAGTCAAGTTCAATTCGGTCTGCACTTACGCCGTAAGTTCTCTTTGCCTTGATGGCTTCCATAATTGAGTTACGGTCCAGCTTATCAGCGTATGCAGCCACAATGCCTTCGCCGTAAGCACCCGGATAGCCTAAGTGGTCATCGGTACTGGCGACGACGCCGGCCTGGACGCCCTGCTCCCAGAGCCATTGAACGGTGTTTACAGTAGCACGGCCGCCCATACTGTGGCGAATATAACGATACGGGGAGCGGTCCGATTCGGCGTTACCGTGCTCGGAAAATATTTCCACAACGGGCGAAACGGCGGTATCCAAAACGCTCCAGTTCTGTCCCCGCCAGAGCAGCTTATATGCAGGGTGATGGGGGATTAGAACAGCGCCGTTATCAGCAGCGAATTTTTGAAGTTCCTTAATGCTGTCAGTATAAATGAGTTTTGCCTGTGAGCCGGGAAAGATAATACAGACATCGCCGCAATCGCTGGAGTGCCATTCATAGCCGATGAAGGGGACGAACTTACCGGGCTGATAGTACTGGTTGGCGAGGTTTTTAATCTTTTCCCAGTTGTTTTTTACCACCTTAAAGCCATTTACCCATTTCATATGTTTATTTTGAGGCATTTTAGGCATATCGTGCCATTGTGAATGGCCAGTGAAGCAAAAGAAATCAAGGGCGCTATGGGCGATATCGTAGGAGCGTTCCAGAGAGCCTCTGGCGTAACCGACGGCGTTGTGATTGTGGATATCACCCCAGTAGATTTTTTTTTCGGGAGAATTGATTTCTTCCGGCTTTGGCTCTGCACTTTCGGCGGTTTTATTGTCGATGCTGTTCGACAGTCCTAAAGCAGTTCCGGCCGCAGCCATCGTAGATAAGAATCGGCGGCGTGAGAGAGATGTTGTCGGCTGCAAGTTTTTGTTATTCATCGTAAAAATCCTTGATTTAGACACTCAATGCATCTATAGTTAATAAATATTGGCCGGTTAAACGTCAAACCATTATATTTAGCCTAAAACCAGCATGTCAAGCCTTAAAACCACGGAAGAACTCCCATCATGGGCTGGTTTCGAAATTGGGTTTGATTGGGTTTGAATTGGCTTTGTTTTGGCGGAGGGCGAAGGCGTGGTTCATTTGCATATTCCTTTGTTTTAACAG
>CAZTKW010000019.1:9261-16455 GCA_964614315.1 uncultured Pirellulales bacterium | reverse complement strand
TGGCCTATGCCGCAGCGAACTGTCATACGATTCTTGCAGGACTGCCCGAAGTGGATGCTGAACGAATAGGCATTATAGGGCATTCTTATGGAGGCAAGTGGGCGATGTTGGGCTCATGTTTTTACGAAAAGTTTGCAAGTGCAGTTTGGATTGACCCGGGAATTGTATTTGATGAAAGTCGTCCTAACGTAAACTACTGGGAGCCCTGGTATCTTGGGTGGGAATCCGGTAAACAACGAAAATCAGGTGTTCCGAGTAAGGACAAACCACGGACCGGAGCCTATAAAAAGCTTTTCGAAGAAGGTCATGACCTGCATGAAGTTCATGCCCTTATGGCTCCAAGGCCGTTTCTTGTCTCGGGCGGTTCTGAGGATACCGCGGAAAGGTGGCAGGCGCTGAATCACACGATAGCTGTGAATGACATCCTCGGATATAAGAATAGAGTAGCTATGACCAACCGGAAAGGACATACACCCACACCTGAATCCAACAGCCAGATATATAATTTCTTCGAACATTTCCTGAAATCGGATTAGTCTGCCGCAGTGTGTCAAAAATCATTCAAATGTAACAATTTCTCGCAAGGACTTATGGAAGACATATCCTGTAGATTTCAGGCCGATTAGAAAAGGACAACGAGAACGATAGCCCCAAGGAGGACACAAATGAAACCCGTATTAATAACCGCTGCTGCAATACTTATGGGCGTTTGTTTTTCCGCAAATGCAGCTGCAAACGACGCGGCTGATAATTAAGCGAATAATCACTTTTGGATGCTTTCGGCGCAAGCAGGGTTGGTTTTTTATATGGTCGGGAAAATGAGAGGAAATTTTGGTTTGACAGGGTCTGGAAAGCGGATATAATTATTCGGGAACGGGGGCAAAAATTAAAGAGGTAACGGCAATGAATGAAGCAAGCGGAGTAATCTATCGTGAGGAGCAGAGATTCAGCTCGTGGCTACGATGGTTGTTATTTGCGTCAATGCTTCTGATTTTGCCTCTGAGCATTTTTTCACTTAGCAAAATTCCTTCCGAGGAAGGGGCAAGCAGAATATTGCCAATTACTATGCTTATAATCTGCGGAATATTTGTGCCGATAGGAATAGCCGTGCTTTTTGTCAGCCTGAAGCTGGAAACAGAGGTGCGCAGCGACGGTTTATATATACGCTTTTTCCCCTTTCACCTTAAATTCAAGCGGTTCGGAGTGGAAGAACTGAGGGATAGTTATGCGCTAGAGTATCGGCCTATACTGGAATACGGGGGGTGGGGGATTCGATGTGGGAAACAAGGCAGGGCTTATAATGTGAGCGGGAACAAAGGTGTACAGCTTGTGTTTAAGAACGGCAGGCAACTGCTGATAGGGTCTCAAAGGGAAAAAGAACTCGAAGATGCGATACGGTCAATTATGAAGGACGGCTGACCGGCTGATTGAAATTAAAATTTTAAAAGGAAGGCAAGATGGAAATTGAAGCATTTTTGTTATGTGACTGCGCAACACAGGGTCAGGGGAAGCTGAATGTATTGGGGGCGTTCGACCGGATATATTCGCATAAGGTGCCGGCGGTTCATCCAGCGTGCACGATAGCGGCACGAATACGTTTTTCCGCGATTGAAGAAGGGAGCCACCGGTTAAAAATCAATGTTGTAGATGCAGACGGGAAAAAAGCCGGCCCGGAATTAGAGGACAATATCACTGTGCGGGCCGGAGAAGGGGAAAGTTCGTACGTGAGGAACCTTATATTGAATATCCAGGGGATGAAACTGGAAAACTACGGTGATTATCGCATTGACCTTGCGATAGACGGGCGACAGGAAGCAACCCTTCCTTTGAGCGTGATAGAAATACCGAAACAGAAGTAAGAGGAGCGTGCGGTGCGGCGGGTAGTTGGTTGTTGAACCGTGGTTCTACGGAGGTTATAATTTAAGAGGGGTAAGGAAATTAAAAAAATGTAAGGGTGAAAAATGGAAACAGGCAAGGGACAAATAACAGGAAATGGTAAGGTTACACGGCGGGGATTTATGGCGAAGGCTGGTGCGGCGGCGTTGACATTTAGCATAATTAAACCGGAACTTGTACGAGGGACGGCGGCCAATTCGAAAATCAAGCTGGGGTTGATAGGCTGCGGGGGCAGGGGAACGTGGATAGCGGGGCTATTTGCCGAGCACGGGGGGTACGAGATAGCGACTGCGGCGGATTATTTCGAGGAGCGCGTAGATGAATTCGGCGAGAAGCTTAAAGTTGTGAAGGGGCGGCGGTTTACCAAACTATCGTGTTATAAAAAACTCTTAGAGGAAAAGTTAGATGCGGTAGCGATTATAAGCCCTCCATATTTTCATACCGAGCAGGCGGCAGCGGCGGTAGATGCGGGGGTTCATGTGTATTTAGCCAAGCCGATAGCGGTGGATGCGCCCGGCTGCAGGCAGATAAACGACCTCGGTAAGACGGCGAGTCTGAGGGGGCGGTGCTTTCTTGTTGATTTTCAAACTCGGGTGAACGAGTTTTATATAGAGGCAGTGAAGCGGGTGCACAACGGGGACATCGGGGAATTAGTTTTCGGCGAGGCGAGCTATCACTGCGGGCGGCTCGATATTAAGGCGGAGCCGGGGACGGCGGAGGCACGTTTGAAAAACTGGGTATTCGACAAGGCCCTTTCGGGGGACATTATTACCGAGCAGAATATTCATACACTCGATGTTGCAAGCTGGGTGATGGATGAAGAGCCTTTGTATGCCTTCGGGATCTGCGGGCGGAAGGTGCGAACGGACGTCGGGAACTGCCGGGACTATTATACGTTAGTGTTTCAGTATCCGAAAGGGGTGGGGATAACTTTCAGCTCACGGCAATTCAACGGGCACGGAACCAAAGAAGGGATAATAAACCGGATGTTCGGGTCCGAAGGTGTTCTTGAAACCGAATACGGCGGGAAGGTTATGATACGGGGGAAGAAGTTCTACCGGGGCGGCGATACCGCAGAGATATACAAGGAAGGGGCGGTGAATAATATTGCGAGATTTTATGAGGATGTTACAAAGGGCAAGTTCGATAATTCTACGGTCGGGCCGAGTGTTCGGAGCAACCTTGTTACAATCCTGGGGCGGACGGCGGCCTACGAGAGGCGGCAGGTTAAATGGGGTGAGATAGTCAACAGCAATGAAAGAATGGTTGCGGATTTGAGCGGGCTTAAGGCATAGAAAGGACAGAGAAATGAAAAGTGAAAAAATGAGTCGTCGTGAAATGATGTTAAAGAGCGCTTTGGCGGTCGGGGGTATTGCATTGAGCGGTTCGTGCCAGCACGGGGCAGTTGAGAAGCCGGCAGCGAAAAGCCTGGGGAAGGGATTTAAGATCGGGGTTTGTGACTGGACGATAGGCAAAAAGACGAACCCGGAGTCGCTTGCGCTGGCCAAGAGTATAGGACTGGACGGAGTGCAGGTTGATTTGGGCGGGGCCGAAGATAACCTGCCGTTACGCGAGCGCAGTTTGCAGGAGAAATTTCTCGAAGCGGCAAGAGAGAATGATGTCGAAATCGGGTCGTTAGCGATGGGCGTTTTGAACGGTATGCCATATAAGAGCGAACCGAAGACGGAGGACTGGGTGGTTGACGGTATCGGGGTGTGCAATGCATTGGGGTGCAAAGTTCTGCTTTTGGCATTTTTCGGCAAGGGTGACCTTCGCAACGACAGCAAGGGAATCGACGTTGTTGTCGAACGGCTGAAACGGGCGGCGGAGGAGGCGGAAGAGAAGGGAGTAATCTTAGGGATTGAAAGCCAGCTCAGCGCCGAGCAGCATATGGACATTATCGAGCGGGTCGGTTCTCCGGCGGTACAGGTTTACTATGATGTGGGCAATTCGCACAGCAACGGATATGACATCTACAAGGAAATCCGGTACCTTGGGAAGCATATCTGCGAGTTCCATGCCAAAGACAATGATGCTTTGTACGGGAAGGGTTCGATTGATTTTCCGGAAGTGCGCAGGGCGATGGACGATGCAGGCTTTAGGGGGTGGATACATATGGAGGGAACGAAAATGCCTCTCGGGGTCCTGGAGAGCTGCCGGTACGACGGGGAATACCTGCGCAAGATATTTCCGCCAAATGCATAGTAAACAGGCAGGTAAGTAAAAGAGCAGTATAAATTTTGAAAAGAATTGGTTCTTGAAGTTGAGGTTCAGGGCAGTTATAATCCGCCCGTTAAGAAGAATTAAATAATGAACGGGCGAACAATGAATAAAGTCAAATTATTAGTGTTTGGGGGTTTTGCGGCGATGCTGTTTTTTGGGGGGTGTGCGAAGGAACAGCAATTCGAGGCCATCGATGAAATCTGTCTACCGGGCGTGAAGAAAGCGGCGGCAATGGAGGCGGCTGAAGAAGTGCTGGGTGAAATGCACTTTACGTTGGAAAAATCGGATGCCGAGAGTGGTTATATACGGAGCCGGCCGTTACCGGGGGCGCAAGCGTTCGAATTCTGGCGGAAGGACAATATCGGGAATTACAACCGCGCCCAGGCAAATATGCACAGTATTCGAAGGACAGTAGAATTAGATATAAGCCAACAAGAAAAGAAATTGTGCATCGGATGCGACGTTAAGGTGGACAGGCTGAATTTGCCGGAGTATGAAGTCAGCAGCAGTACACAGGCGTACCGGATGTTTTCGAGAAGCGACCGGGCGAGACAACAACTGGAGGCCAACCGCGCCCAGGAAGCGGGTATGAGCTGGGTTGCGCTGGGAGAAGATACAAGGCTTAGCACAGAGATTTTGAAGCAGCTAAAAGAAAAGCTGAGTTCAAATTAACAATTGAATAAAAAACGCAGGCAAAAAAATCTATGAGAGTATTAGTTACAGGTGGAGCAGGGTATATCGGGAGCAATATGGCTGCGATGCTGTCGGGGGAGGGCTTCGAGGCGATAGTTTTTGATAATTTATGCAAGGGACACAGGGCGGCGGTCCAGGGGGCTGAACTTGTCAACGGGGATATTGGCGATTACGATTTAGTTGTCGAGACGCTCGGTAAATACAAGATAGAGGCGGTAATGCATTTTGCAGCCTTTATCGAAGTGGGCGAATCGGCAGCGGAGCCGCTTAAATATTACCAGAACAATGTGTGCAATACGCAGAGGCTTCTATCGGCGATGGCGGCGAGCGGTGTGGAGAAGTTAGTCTTTAGCAGTACAGCGGCGGTATACGGCAAGCCTGCGAAAGTACCGATTACAGAGGAATGTCCGGCTGTGCCAATCAATCCTTACGGGCAAAGCAAACTGACGGTTGAGAATATGTGTCACTGGCAAAGCGAGGCGGGGAAGCTGCGATATGCCGCGCTTAGGTACTTCAATGCGTGCGGTGCGGGGAACAAGTGCACATTGGGTGAGGACCACCGGCCGGAATCGCACCTTATTCCGCGGATTATCAAGGCGGCGATGGGGCAAAACGACGGGATAGAAATCTATGGGACGGATTATGCGACGGCGGACGGTACGTGTATTCGGGATTATATTCATATCGAGGATTTGTGCAGGGCGCACCTGCTGGCACTGAATAAGCTGGAAGACGAGAGGGAACTGGTTTATAACTTAGGCAACGGCAAGGGGTATTCGGTAAGAGAGGTGATTGAAACGGTTAAAAGGGTTTCGGGTAAAGATTTCAAGGTTGTCGAGAGTCAGCGGCGGGCAGGCGATGCGGTGGAACTGACATCGGACGCTACTAAGGCGAAAAATGAACTCGTCTGGAAGACGGAGGCAGCGGAACTGGAAAAAATAATCTCAACGGCGTGGGAGTGGCATAACCGGTTTCCCGATGGGTATCCAGATTGAACAGGAAAAAACATAAGGGATGAGCAGGATGGATGAAATTTTTGTGGGAATTGATTTGGGGGGGACAAATATCAAGATAGGGTTCTTTGATTCGCAGCTGGAACTTATGGGCAGGACGTCGGTGGGCAACAAGGCCGATGCGGAACCTGCGGTCGTGGTTGATAAAATCGGGGCGGCAATCGAGGAGTACTTAGCTGATAACGGACTGGAGAGCGAAAAGATTGGGGCGGTGGGTATAGGGTCAACCGGACAGTTTAATCTCAGTGAAGGATTTATGATAAGCAATCCGAATTTGAAGCTGTTCCAAAATGTGCCTTTTAGGGCGATGCTGAGCGAAAGGACAGGTAAGACCGTTGTTCTGGAAAACGACGGCAATGCGGCCTGCTGGGGCGAGCATGCGTGCGGGGCGGGCAAGGGCGTCGATGATATGGTGTTCTTTACGCTTGGCACCGGTATAGGGGGCGGGATTATCAGTAAGGGTGAACTTGTCCACGGGTCGGCGGACAACGGGGCGGAGCTGGGGCACTTGATAATTTATCCGGACGGGAGAGTCTGCGGGTGCGGGCAAAGGGGGTGCGTGGAGGCTTATGCGTCGGCGAATTCGACGGCAAAGAGGGCCCAGGAAGCGGTGGAAGGCGGGGCGAAATCGAGTCTGAAAAAAGTACTTGAGAAAGAAGGGGAGATAACGTGCAAAGACGTTTTCGAGCATTCGGCGAAAGGGGACAAGTTAGCCAAAGAGATAACCGAGGGGACGGCGAAGGCACTGGCAATTGTATGTATCGATATGCTGCATACGACCGAGCCGAAACGGATATTGTTTGCAGGAGGGATGATTAATGCGGGCGATGCGCTTTTAGAGAGGATAAAATATTACTTCGACGAGCAGATATGGACCTTGAAAAAAGAGAGCGTTGAAATATGTTTTGCGACGTTAGGTGAAGATGCGGGTATTATCGGGGCGGCTGCCCTTGCGCGCGAAGCCAGCTGTAAATGAGTTTTAAGAAACTCATGTCAATTTTTCAGGCGGATCTCTTTTACTTTTGATATTGCACGGGGATGAGACATAAGATTTCGGCGGTATTGGTTTTTGAGAGGTTTTGGAACTGATGCATTTCGTTCGAGCTGACCATCAAGGTATCGCCGACATCCAGGTTAATCGGGCCTTTTTCAGTAACAACGACAACTTCACCTTTTAGTATAAGCACTTCGTGCTCAAAAGGATGGCTATGATAAGGCGTGTGGCCATCTTTAGCAAATTCAAAGAGCCTCATTGCAAAAGTCGGGGCAGCGTCTTTTGGCCCGAAGAGAACCCGCACGCTGACATTCTCGGCACCTTCCATCTGTACCTTTTCGGCCGGCACATCCTTAACTTTTTTTATCAACATAA
>CAZTKW010000019.1:320-9251 GCA_964614315.1 uncultured Pirellulales bacterium | reverse complement strand
TGCCTCTGCAAAAGTCAATCCTCTCTTTTTAATATTCATCTTTCACAACAAAGTAAGACACGGTCTATCATCACCACTTAAGTTTGAAAAAGAGTACACGACCGGTTTTTAAAGTTTGCCGGCAGTCCAGTCAATCATATTTGCGAACAGTTCCGCATAGAGGTCGCCAACTTCCACTGTGCGGGCGTTCGGGGCCTGGGTTTTGATTGTGGTGTTTCCCCAATCAACCAGGCCTCCGACCCAGTGGGGTGCGACATCAGTTGCGAAAGCGGCGACTCGGCCTTTACCGAACGAACCGACAACAAGCAGCGGAGCGGGATTCGGGAGGGGCGTAAAATTGAATCGGCCGGCCTGATGAGAGATATTAAACTGCCGGGCAACCAAAATCGTCGAGGCATCCGGTTTGGCTTTTAAGCGGTTATAGCCGCCAATTGTGGGCGGGCTCTTGTCAAAGGGTAAGGAATCAACAATCCTGTGGGGCTTTATCTGTTCAACCAGGCAGGTGCCGGAGGAATTTACGCGGTCGTCGCCGGGGGGCATAATCACAGGCAAAACTTCCTTCAGGACGGTATCGGTATATTCACCAGCGGCTCCGGAGAAGGAAGTCCATCCGCCGAGCATCAAAAGACCTGTTCCGGCTTTGACTTTTTCTGTCAGAGCCTGGAGCTGGTCAGGAGAGAAATTTGCAGCGGGATAGTCGCTTATGATAACGGCAGCATAGTTCTTATCCAAAAGAGAGACGCTGAATTTCCGGCCGGAGGGTACATAGTCAAAGCTGATATTGCGAAAATTCATAACGCCGGCGAGATAGGCGGCGGGGCCTCTGAGTGCAGAGTCGCCTAAATACAGTACCGGCCGTTCATCGCCGAGATATCTTGATTGCGTCCGTTCGACGGGTTTATCTATCGTGCAGCTGGTTAAAAGTACCGCAGCTAAAATTATGCAGGCACTGGTTAAAAGAACATTGCGAAGAAAGATACGCCGAGAAATTTCTTTATTATCCATAGTTACCTCCGGTCTAATTCGAGTTAAAGCCTGCCTGCGGTCCAGTTGACCATATTTGCGAACAGCTCAGCGTACCAGTTGCCCACTTCCACCGCCTCGGCATCCTGCGCCTGTACCTCTACCCGGCTGTCGCCCCAATCGACGAGGCCGCCGACCCAGTGAGGGGCGACATCCGTTGCTAAGGCGGCAACACGACCCTTGCCAAAAGAACCAATAATTAGTAAGGGGTCGGATTCCTGATAAGGTGTAAACGAGAAGTTTTTTTGTTTTCGAGAGACATCGAAACTGCGTGAAACCAAAATTGTAGAAGCTACGGGTTTGGCTTTGAACTGATTGAAGCCGCCAATAGCGGGCGGAGTTTGGTCGAAGGGCAGAGAGCCAACGATTTTGTGTTCTGCGATTTTTTCCACAAGGCACGGCTGTGGGCAGTTTATGCGGTCATCGGCGGGTTTCATAATCACCGGCAGAACATCTTTCAGGACTGTGTTGTTATATTCACAATTGGGGCCTGTGAAGGACTCCCAGCCGCCAATCATTAACAGACCCATTCCTGCTTTGACTTTTTCGGTGAGTGAATTCAGGTGGTCTGTCGAGAAGTTCTTGGCGGGATAATCGCTTATGATGACGGCCTGATAGTCGTTGGCGAGAAGCGAATCGCTGAAGCTGCAGTCGGAGGGCAGATAGTCGAAGCTGATATCGTAAAAGGTCATAATACCAGCCAGGTAGGAAGCGGCCCCTTTGAGTTCGGTGTCACCTAAATATAGTATTGATTTGCTCATAGGGCGTAACTATAACGGCGTTCGCCGAGATATTCAAGCAAAAAGCAAACTTGACGCTTTGGCTGGATTGAGGTATGTTTATGTCGACAGAAGATGTGACCCAGAGCCGGGTTTTTAGAAATTAAAGCTATCAATTTATCAAAGAGAGGCTTATGAATTTACCTGGGGCAGCAAACGTAAAAGAAACAGTCATAATTGCTTTTGCTATTTTGGCGGTCAGCGGCTGCAGTAAGACAAATGTGGTCGGTTGGCGATATCGGGCTGATATGAATGGGGACAACCGGGCGGAAATCGTAAATGTTGCGGACCTGAACGGCAACGGCCGGGCCGACCAAAGAGGCGACCTTCATGTTTTCGGAGAGGGGGATTCTTTTCAGGGCTGGTTGTGGAGTAAGGGCGCTGACGGCGGGCCTGATGAACTGAGGATTTATATAGACCGGAACGGAGACGGGCGGATTGAGACAAAAGAAGGGTGGCTTTGGCGGTGCCTGGACCTGGATGGGGACGGGATATGCAATGACAGGGATTCGGATTTGCACGAACTTGATTTGACGGGCAAGGGTTTTGTTCACCAGAGGATAAGATACAGGGACAACGACGGAGATAACGACCCCGACTTTCGGTGTGACTACCCGGCGTTATTTACGGGAGAAAAGCATTACCAGTATATTGCGAGCAAGCGGTGTATGAGACAGACGTGGCGCGGGCCGATTCACGGGTTCGGATACTGGATTTATTTCGACAGCGACGACGACAATTTGTTTCCCGAGCATTATAAGCCGGGGAAAAAAACCGCTTCGGTGTGGGATGTTATGGATGCCGACGGCGCAGGCACCGGGATGCACCGGGTCAGACGCGTTCAGGAGGCCCGGGGAATTGGGCTCGAAGGGCGGCGGACGACGGGAGAGGCACACCGGTGGTATGACTTTAACGGCGACGGCTTTACGGATATGCACTTTCGCGATTACGGGCCGGGACTAATGAGATGGAGTTTCGACTGGGACGGGGACGCACCGGATAGATACAATCTGGACGACCCTGTGAAATCGATAGAGGCCCACGTTGATTACGATGTCGCATTTCATATGTTAGGTGAGGTTCCGCGGGGCTGGTGGGCGGGCGACCAGCTTAAATTCTGGGATTTTCTGTCCGGTATCGATTTGCCTGAGTACTACCAGGAACGGGGGAGCGGTCCGGAGTTCGGGCGGGATTTTGTGCCAGCCGATTCGTGCGTGTATTATACACTTCATGCCCCCTGGCAAGTTATTTCGCTAAACTGGCTCGAAGACCAGGAAGACGCCGGTAAGACGAAGGACGTCGGGTGTCCGCGGCTGGAGGGTATATGGAGCTATTACTACGGTTTTGACCCGAAGCTGGCTTTTATTGGTTCGAGGCGAGACTTCGACCGTGATGCCGATTCGGATTTCCGGTTGTATCTTTCACCGATTGACGGCCTTTATCATCTATACGAGGCAGAGGATGGAATCTGGTACCGCGATACTGACTGCCGCCGGCCATTCTTTATGCTTAGGCCGACGAAGGAAAATATCCAGAAGTACGTTCGGGAGATAATAACTTACAGCGACATCGACGACGACGGTTTTTTCGATACGTTCGGCTATGACCGTAACCTTGACGGGACGGCGGAGGAGGTGATATCGAAGCCGGAAGCAGATGAGGCGGAGCTAACCGACGTAACGCAGATATGGCGCTGCGGGGAGGCTCTGAAAGAGCTATATTACCCCGGGCCGGAAGACAGCAGAGAAGTTGACTTTGAAGTACAGGTGGATTGGGACAAAAGCAATAACGATATATCAGCGAGGGTCAAACTGAGCAACAGCCGGTCTCTGAAGGGTTACCAGTTATGGCTTCGCGCGGAGGAGCATGTCGATTACAATATTTTGAGCAAGCGGCAGCTTCGAGACGGTCAAAGCAGATGGGAGTTTACGGAAAAGATACCGCGAGCGCAGTTTATTCTGCCGGGGGTGACGCGGGTGACGGCGCTATTGGTCAATAACGTCGGGCGAATAGTCGGTCGCAAGACGGCAGGTGAAGTTGAGGTAAAGCCTCTTAACGGGCCGAGCCTGCTTGTCGGTTTCTACAATGCACTGCGTGGAAACTCGACCCGAGAGGGTAAAACATTTTCGCATATGGGGCAGGAAGGACAGGTCAACACCGGAGAATGGATAAAATTAGAGGCAGGTATAGAGATAATGGCGTCGCGCGAGATGACGATGGTTTTCGAGCCTTTTCTTACAGATGAGACGGAAGAGCCTCGCTGGGGATTAGGTAAAAAGGTTTACAGAATAAGCACGGGTGAAATGGCGGCCAGTGCAACATTGCAGCTTGTCGGTTACGGAGATGAAGTTCTGTCGGCGGCTGGGAATGAGGTCGATAGTCTGTCGCCGATATCGCTTGAAGACTACTTAGGTGTACGTGAGGGGGGTGACAGGGTTTATATACCTGCCGGTCGAACGTACCGGCTGGGGTTTCGGCTTTATATCGACAACCGTTTGATTGCGGACAGAATTCTTTACTACGATTGGCTCAGTGAATCGCCGCAAACGGTTTATGTTAAAGAATAGTTTCCGACTGATTGCGGAAAATCGGTCGATTTGTAAAATAACAGTTAACAAGAAGGAGACAGTTATGAAAGTGAAATTGATGTTGGTAATGAGTGTGTTATTAGTTATTGCGGTGAGCGGCTGCAAGAGTGAGTTTTCGGCGAAAGAGTACCGCTGGGAAGTTCACGATATGAACCGTCCCCAGCCGGCGTTAGTAACTCCGGGGGCACGTTCCAGTCAGCCGCCATCGGATGCGATAGTTCTTTTCGACGGCAGTGATTTTTCCGAGTGGGAGTCGCAAAAAGACGGACCGGTAAAGTGGAAGCTTGAAAACGAGTATATGGAAGCGGTAAAGGAAACCGGAGGCATCCGCACGAAGCGGTCGTTCGGTGACTGTCAACTGCATATCGAGTGGGCCACACCGGCGAACCCGACGGGCGACAGCCAGAGTCGCGGCAACAGCGGTGTCTTTTTGATGGATACATACGAGGTGCAGGTACTGGATTCTTACAACAACCCGACTTATGCGGACGGGCTGGCTGGTTCACTTTACGGCCAGAAACCACCGATGGTGAATGCCTGCCGCGGGCCGGGACAATGGCAGAGTTATGACATTATTTTCCGGCGGCCGATTTTCAAGGGCAAAAAGGCATTCCAGCCTGCGACGATTACCGTGCTGCAAAACGGCGTTCTGGTGCAGGACCACTGGGAGATTAAAGGCCCGACATGGCATAAGCGCCGGTCGCATTACGTAGCACACGGTGATAAACTTCCGCTAAGCCTTCAGGACCACGGCGACCCTATCCGGTATCGTAATATCTGGATTCGTGAACTGCCGGAAAATGAAGAAGAATAATAAATATTGGGTGCTTAGACAACTCATTGGCGAGGGTAGTTTATGACGCCTAAAGAGAGAATTTACGCCACGCTCAATGGCGACAGTCGCGACCATTTGGCTGTTACTCCTATTTTTATGGCGTGGTCGGCGAACTACATAGGGCGCAACTACAGGGATTATTACCTTGACGGAGACGTTCTGGCTGAGTCGCAGCTTGCCGTTACGAGGGCGTTTAATATCGACCAGATAAGCGCGATAAGCGACCCGTGGCGCGAGGCGTCGGCATACGGGATGGAATTCGATTATCCCGAGAACGGTGTAGGCAAACCCAAAAGCTTGTTAATAAAAAGTTATGACGATATATCGCTGGTTAAGCCGCTGAAAATCGAGACATCGGAGCGAATGCGGCAACGGGTGGAAAGCGTTGCGAAGATGGCCGGGGAGATTGGAGAAACTCACAGCGTATTGGGGTGGGTCGAAGGCCCGATAGCCGAATATGCGGACCTGCGCGGGGTTGAAAATACCCTGATGGATATGATGGACAAGCCCCAGATGTTTGTCGAAGCAGGAGAAATTATAATCCAAAATGAAATATCCTTTGCGCTGGCACAAATCAAGGCTGGCGCCGATATGATTGGAATCGGCGATGCGGTGGTGAGCCTGATAAGCCCCGATATGTACGGCGAATATGTTCTCGGATTAGAGCAGAAACTGATAGCGGCGATACACGAAGCCGGAGCGACAGTGAAACTTCATATCTGCGGGAATATAAAAAATAATATTAAACACATTGCCCAAAGCGGCGCTGATATAATAGATGTCGACTGGATGGTGCCGCTGGCGGAAGCCCGCGGGCTCGTCGGTCCGGAAGTTACGCTGTGCGGCAATTTCGACCCTTCGGCGGTCCTGTTGCAGGGCAGCGCCGAAGATGTCTCCGGCGCAGCGAAAGAATGTATTAGGGCCGGCGGCGATAAATTTATTTTGATGCCGGGCTGCGAGGTGCCGCCGGGGACACCCGAGGAGAACATTCGGGCGTTTTGTCCGTGCGAGGGTTGTTTGATCGAAGAAGAACTGACCGGTAAAAGTTTGTAAAGAAAAAACGCTTTTTTTGAGCTGGTCTTCGGGCAATGTTAGGTTATTGTATTTGTGAAAGGTAAATAAAATGCGGAAAATGCTGATTGCAAATACAGTAGTAGTAATATTGTTGATAGTAGCTAAAGCGCTCTTTAATATTTTTGGTTACGGAGCTTGTCCTACATTTTTATCGCCTATAATTACTAGTCTTTCGCTTTGTTTCATGATGTTCTTAACTTTTATTGCCCTTCCCTACTTTTTTATTGCCGATATTGTGACAATATTTAAGAAGTGGGTAACGATGAAATGGGTTTGCTTGTTGCCACTGCTGGTTTTATTGGCAGGAGTTGGAATTGCTGCTATACCTATTCCAGGCGTGTCACTTGGAGAAAAGAGATTTGTGAAACATTTACCCGAATATGATGCTTTTGTGGACAAAGTAAAAGGTGAGGATTTGGCTGGAGCAATAGACATTAGTAACTTCGACTATCAAGGATTAGCCTACGTCGCAATGGCATATGAGAATGAACCAAATGTTTTGGTGGTGGAATTTGTTGTTGGGGGAATGGGGCCTCCTCCAAGGCATACGGCATTTCTATATACATCGAGTGGGAAAGTGAGTGAAAAAACCATAGCTGATGAGCATTGGTATAGGTGGAAGCGAATGAATGAAAATTGGTTTAGAGTTTCAGATTAGTGGAATCTGTGTTAAAAAAAGTAACGAAAGACAAATTACTTGCGCACGAGACGAATAATAACAGGGTCAAAATATAAGGTAAAGGAAAGTAAAATCATGAAAAGAATCAATCGGCGAGAGTTTCTGAAAAACAGCGCCGCATTAACAACGGCTGCATTGGGTTTTCCCTATATTGTTAAGTCGTCGGTTTTCAGCGCCGACGGTTCAACAGCTCCGAGCGAACGTATTGTGATGGGCTGCATCGGGGTGGGGGGACAGGGGACGTATAATATGAAAGCGTTCCTGAACAATTCGGATGTTCAGGTTGTTGCGGTATGCGATGTCAACAGGGGAAACGCCAGTTACGATATGCTCTACCAGGCCCCGGGGTCAACAGCCGGACGTGAACCTGCGAGGGCGCTTGTCAACAATAAATACGGCAACCGAGATTGTGCGGCTTATAATGATTTTCGCGAGATTCTTTGCCGCGATGACATCGATGCCGTTTCTGTTTGTACACCGGACCACTGGCACGGGCTGATTTCGATAGCGGCGGCAAAGGCAAACAAAGACATCTACTGTGAAAAACCGCTGGTGAATACAATTGCTGAAGGCCGGGCATTATGTGAAGCGGTCAAACGGCACGGGCGCGTTCTTCAAACGGGCAGCCATGAGCGGTCGAACGACAGTGTTCGTTTTGCGTGCGAACTGGTTCGCAACGGGCGAATCGGCAAGCTGCACACAATCCGGGTCAACATGCCCAACAGCGACTCTCATCACCTTGAGATACTGAAAAGCAACTACCCTCAGCCGATAATGCCGGTTCCAGACGGCTTCGATTATGATATGTGGCTGGGACATACGCCCTGGGTAGATTATACCCAAAGACGATGCCATTTCTGGTGGCGTTTCATATTGGATTACGGCGGGGGAGAAATGACCGACCGGGGCGCGCACATCATCGACATAGGCCAATTAGGCAACAACAGCGACGACACCGGCCCGATCGAAATTTCCGGCAGCGGCAAGGCCCCGGATAAGGGTATATATGACACGTTTATGGAATACAATTTCGAATGCAGGTACGCAAACGGCGTCCGACTGATTGGCGGCAGCAGCGGCAACCGCGGATTGAAGTTCGAGGGCACCGACGGCTGGATTTTTATCCATATTCACGGCGGGCGTCTGGAAGCAGGGCCTGAGTCTTTACTTAAAGAATCCATCGGTCCGGATGAGATTCATCTCGGCCGCAGTCCGGAACACCATCGCAACTTTTTAGATTCCGTCAAGACCCGCCGCCAGCCGATAGCGCCAGCCGAAGTCGGTCATCGAACTGCATCGATTTGTCATCTGGTCAATATTGCCATGCTTACGGGCAGTAAACTGAAATGGGACCCGGACAGGGAGCAAATCGTTAATAATGTCGATGCCAACCGTATGCTGGCCCGCCCGATGCGAAGTCCCTGGCACCTGTAAAAAATACGAAAAAAGTTTTTTTGGCTGATTTGCCCCATATTTTCACTCCAAACAGCTGTTGTGACAGCTTAACTCACTTTATTTCAGCTGCGAATTCTGGTATAATATAATTTAAAGTTAACTTACAGATGAATTTCAAAGGAAACGGTTCTATGAATAAAAAGCTTCTATGTTTAACAATCCTGGTTTTAGTTTTCGGGTCAATCAGTCACAGCGAAGGGGCTGTAATATTTTTTGAGGAGCTTTTTGACAACGACAACTTCGGTGCAAGAGGATGGTATGACGGCACTATACTAAGAACAACCGCCGAGCATATTCCGGGAAGTATAAGTTCGGCTGAGTTCCATTTTCTCCAGGGGGCCACCAAGCCAACCAACGGCGGCGGCGTGAGAAAGCTGTTTACCGAAAGCGAGAGTGTGTATATCAGCTTCTATATCAAGTACAGCTCGAACTGGACGGGGTCGAACCAATATTACGGTATGCATGAATTTCATACGCTTACCAACCTCAACGGTGCAT
>CAZTKW010000019.1:0-310 GCA_964614315.1 uncultured Pirellulales bacterium | reverse complement strand
CACCTTTAACGACTTATATCGAGCAAAATGCCGGAGAACCGCTGCTTGGCATACAGGACGGGGATAATATCGACGAGTCAAACATCGGAGTTGACCTTACAAATATCACGGAAGAAAGGTCAATTGCCGGCTGTAACGGAGACAGCGACGGTTACGGTGATGGCTCGTGCTATCTGTCCGGTTCAGTTCACTGGAATGGAAAGCGGTGGGAGGCATGGGATGTGTATTTTCAGGACACGCCGGGGCCGTACTACAAAAATGACTGGCATTTTATAGAGGTATTCTTCAAGTTGAACAGTATTGTCAATGG
>CAZTKW010000018.1:4367-17463 GCA_964614315.1 uncultured Pirellulales bacterium | reverse complement strand
CGCTCAGCAGGTCATGTTAAGTGATGATTTGTTCAGCCTGATACCTGAGCCGCTGGAAAAAATCGTCTCTCAATTACAGCCGGCAGGAAAGATAAACTATAAAACACAGTTAAATAAAGATGCTGATGATGAATGCACTGCCGGCGAGACAATCATCGAGTGTCTTGACAACAGTATCAATTTTAAGCAATTTGCCCGCCCGCTGAAGAATATCACCGGTACAGTTATAATAACTGAAGACACCATCGAATTGAAATCTCTTGCAGCGAGGGTTGCCGACGATGTCCGGATAATGCCAAACAGCTCGACAGTGGAAATTGACGGCCGGATAAATCTGGCCGACAATAACTTCGACAGTGGAAACTTTGAAATCCGCGCAAAAGACCTTCTTCTCGACGAGCGGCTTGGAGAAGTGCTGCCTGAAAGCTTTCGGACTCATTACAGGAGATTTTCTCCTTCCGGGCGGTTTGACATTGATAAAACAAAAATCAGCTACACAAAGGATTTGACGGACGGCAAAAAACAGGTCGCTTTTGCAGGCAAACTCAGATTAAAAAACTGTAATCTAAATACCTCCCCTGCCGTAACACAACTGGATGCGACATTAAACATAACAGGTCTATATAAAACAGGCCGGGGACTCAACATCGGCAAAACTGCTCTCGCTGCAGATAGTCTAAGGATTAAGGGTAAATCTCTAAAGAACCTGAAAGCTGATATCACTTACGACCGTGACAATCAAAGTTGGAAAACTAAAGATTTGATTGCCGATTGTTACAACGGCAAGATGACCGGAAAATTCGAATTGCACCGGCAGGCCGGAGAAGACCTGAAATATCAGTTGCAGGCTGGGTTTGATAATATCGATTTGGAAAAATTCCTTTCCGACACAAGCTCAAAAGAAACTTCCGGTAAGAGCTACACTCAGGGGCAAATGGCAGGGACATTAAGCCTGGACGGCCGGTTTGGCAAAAGCAGCGAGAGGCTCGGCAGATGTAGCTTAAAAATAACCGATATGCAGGTCGGCGAACTGTCCCCACTGGCAAAAGTGCTGGCGGTCCTCAAACTGAACGACCCGAAAGACTTCGCCTTCGAACAAATGGTTATGGATTCATACATTAAGCAGGACAAATTATTAATCGAGAAGTTTGATTTGTCCGGCGACAGCGTGGCCTTTAATGGTGCCGGCTGGATGGACCTGAAAAACCAGAATATCGATTTGACTCTGACGGCGAGAGGACGGCGACTTGCCTCCGATGAGCCGTCGGTTCTGCAGTCTCTTACAGATACTCTCGGCCGGGCTGTCGTGCGAATGAACGTTGGCGGTAAATATTATGACCCTGAAGTAACAACGACAACGCTGCCGGTCATCAAAGATACCCTGGGAATTCTCGGCACAGAGCCCCTCGAAGGCGATTAGTGCAGATATTTTACCGCAGAGACCGCCGAGACCGCAAAGATTTTTTAACAAGTATTTTTTAGACTCGGATTGCCCTGCGTTTCCTTCGTAAAGCCGGTCCTGAGCAACGTCGAAGGGCCAAACAACCCAGGCCGAGCAGTAAAAGCGTGGATGGTTCGGGGACTGCTTCAATAGTTAGAAAGGGATTATCACAGATTACTGATGTAGGGTTGTGACTGCCAAGGGGAACCACTTTAATTCCGAGAAACGAGCCGCCATCGTCCCAAATATACTGTGCCTCTAGAATAATATCGATGCTAAAGCTTGCAGTCTCAGGGACGGTATATGCGACCGTATCAACAAAGTAATCCTCGACCGAAAAGTCATCCAGCTCTGCTATACCATTTCCGGAATAGAGAAATATATCAAATGCTCGTACTTTGGGGTCTATAAAATTATTAGCACAAATGGAAAAGTTCAACGTTGCCTCTTCGAGGACTTGGCCAGCAAAGGAACTTACATCATACTCAAGAATCACTCTTCGTTCGACCGTATTCCACTCAGGTTGATGAGCAATCACACGCTTGAGCACTCTCCACTCACCATACTCCTCAAAATGCAAGCTATCACCAAAACCATCAACTGGTTTATCTTCGATACTTGTTCTTATCGAAGGGTATAGAGTTGCCGCAGAGAGTTTACCTACCCCGAACACACCCTCAAAAGTTAATGTGGTCAGGATTGACACCAAAAACACAGGCAGAAATTGCTTATGACTTTTCATACTGTAACTCCTTGCATAGATTACAATAGTGAAAGCATTGATATCCAAAGGACACCGACTGCATAATGAGTTTCCTGCCCCTGTTTGCAGATGCACATTTAACACTACTTTAAAGCAAAACAAAAAAGCGTGAGTCTTCCCGTCCCCCAAGTGACTATACACGAAATTCTAACAGGACATCAGGCCGTTGTCAAGTAAAAACCTATCAAATTTTGTAGTTTTTTGAAAAAAAGATTTACAAAAAACCAGTAAAAACAGGAAATAATAAGGTTTGCAAGGTATTTTTGAGCTAAAAATGAATTTTTTCAAAGAAATTGACAAAAAAAGGGGGCGTTTTCAAGCCTTCTTAACTTGAACCAACCCCGTAATATTCTATAAAGAAAAGAGGCTCTGCGGTCTCTCCAAGGGGATTCCTACTGTAAGGCATCCTGTGGATTACGGACTGCGTCCTCGGTGGCCAGAAAGGCGGTTAGAGTAGTTTGCGCTACAGGCCGTAGAATCGTTTCATTTTTCTTTCCGGCTGGAAGTGATAGAGGCACTGATTTAACTCCGTCCCAAGGATATTTATTTTTTCAATGTCTCCCTGTCCCATACCTGCTCGTGCCATAGCCGAAAGATAACCGACGCGTTCCGGGTCAAATCCCATAACTTTAGTCCCTATCGTGTCGGCCGCCAGTGCATCGAGGCTCGCCAGCGCCACGCGAGAATCAAAAGCAGTCCCGCCTACCGGGCCGCTGCCTTCCATTCCCACGAAACCATCAATGACCGCAAGGTCGGGATAAACTTCCTGAGCAAGGTGAAACATATTATAATGGCAAATGCTGTTCACCCCGCGCGGCCCGGTATGAACAAGAGGCTTGTCATTATTTCTGTAATCGTTAACCGGGCAGGCCAGCAGAATGTTCTTTAACGAAAGTGTAACCAATACGCGGTCGTGGGTTTTCATTCGCGCCGCTGAAATAATATAAACATCGGGGTCAAGAAATGTGGAGATAACCCGCAATGGAAGCGGCCGATTGTCCTTATCGATAACATACCGGTATTGATAAGGCTGTTCATTGAGGTCAACTAACTTCACGTTGTATTCCTTCTCCAGCACCAGGTATCCATAATTCTGATATCCATCGAAAGTTCTTTTCCAGACCACCGATTCTCCAATAATAATCTGCTCTTTATAGTGCGGCTTCAGAAAATCCAGGGTAGCCCGCACTGCATCCACGTGGGTCGCGCTAAGCGGATTATTAGTCACCACCATATTCGGCTTAATCAGAATCTTTTTATTACCGATAGAAGCCAGAACCTCATCCTCTATCATTTTCAGCGACTGATACACAATATCCCGCCGGTCATTACCCTTGACCAGGCTGACCCGCGCCGGCTCTGTCACTTTTTTGTATAATTGAATACGTGGTTGCTTGTTCGCGTTCCCTGATTTGCCCTTCTTGGTATTGTCGGTTGCAAGACAGTAAGCTCTGCCGCCGAGAGTTGTCGCCACCGCTCCCAGGCAAATTCCTTTGAGAAGTTCCCGCCGACTCAAATGATTACGGTATTCACCCATAAGTCACCACTCCTGCAATTGCCGGACATTTTACTGAAAGCTGCCAAACCCCTCTGTCGGGTCTTTGGACATCTATAAGCCTTTTGCCCGCATTCGTACTGAGTATAAAGATGTTCGGGCAGTGATAAAAAGCGTCTTTCTGTCTTTGCCGCCGAAGCAGACATTGGCAGGAGCCTCGGCAAGCTCGATCTTTTCAATCTCTTCACCCTTCGGATTGTAAATCCACACTACGCCTCTGGTCATGTAAATATTACCCTTGGTGTCAATAGTCATTCCGTCCGAACCTACAGGGGCAAAAAACTTCCTGTTGGATAGCGTCCCGTCTTTATTTATGTTATATACATAGGTTTTCCCGTCACCGGCATCTGCAACGTAGAGTTTTTTGCCGTCGACAGTTCCCAGTACTCCGTTAGGTCTGACCAAATCATCAATCACACGGATGGGTCTTTTACCATCGCCGGGCAGATAATAGACACATTCCCCGTCCTGTTCCAGATTATCCCTGTTTCCATAGCGAGGGTCTGTAAAGTAAATTCCGCCTTTAAGGTCAATCCAAAGGTCATTCGGGCTGTTAAACTTTTTGTTATCATACTTATCAGCCAGCACTGTAATCCTGCCGTCCGGACTAATGGAAACCAGTTTTCTGCTGCCCCCCGCGCAGGCTAGGAGGTTGCCCGCTTTGTCGAAGAACAGGCCGTTGGCCGCCCCTGAGTTCTCAAGAAACGTTGACAGCTTCCCGTCAACCGACCATTTGTGAATCCGATTGTTGGGGATATCCGTAAAAAATATATTCCCCTCGGTATCAACAGCAGGGCCTTCGGTAAATTCAAAGCCGCCGGCAAGTTTCTCGACCTTCGCCCCTGCCGCAACGAGGCTGACTTTCCCTCCGCTGCAGCCTGTAGCAGCTAATAAAATCAGCGCAATTAATATATGCCGTCTTCTCTTCATTTTCTTCTCCTTCTTATTGTTTCAATTATTTTTGCACTTGTTTAAAATATTACCATCCCGGCTCGGCTCATTATTTTTACAGCTGTCCCGCACACCATCGAATCGCCTGGGCTGTTAACCTGCGGAAGTTGGCATCAGAATAAATGGCCGTTCCGTGACCTGATTCAATGAAACAGACCTTTCCTTTGTCGTATCCGCTGACCCAGCCTATTATCCTGTCGCTGGTTGGCTCGTTGGTGGTCAGCAGTAAACGGTTGCCCGGCTGGAAGACTCCGTGTTTATAAGTCTCGTCGTAAACCGTAAAGTCGCTTAGCCCTCGCGTAATCGGGTGTTCTTTGTCCTCTATGTGAATAGTGAAGTTCACCTCGTGCTTAAACTCCAGCTTCTTGCCTTCAACACCATCTTCGACGGTATCTTCAAGATACAATCTGCCTCCGACAATCTTTTTGTATTCCCCCCACTCCTGGAACGCCAGAATTGAATGATGCAGCACAACCAGCCCGACCTCGTCTTCCAGCAGCTTGACAAAGTTCGCCCGGCGCCTGGGGGAAATCTGCTGGGTCATATTATAGAGCACTATTACATCGTAGGGCCATTGGCTGATATCCTCGAATATCTCACTATGGTCCGACTGCGGTACATGAACGTACTCGATATCTTTATGACCGGCAAAAAGGCCGAGAAATTCTTCCTTCTCAAAGTCGTGCCCCCCTGTAACAACGGCAACCTTAATCTTCTGGTCTTTTTCTCCCGAACAAATTTGAACCTGTTCAGGCTGGCTATCAGTACACGAACCAACAATTAAAAGAACCACCGCTAAAACAGTCAAAATACAGTATCTCATTTTTTAGACTCCTTTTTGATTTGGCTTTGATTGCTATTTTATTCGTTTGCTCCCACCGCGTCAAAAAATTTACTGCTGATAATGCTCACGGCCCTCTATGCCCGCATCGGTTATCTGCAATCTAAGAATCCTGCGAGTAGCCTTATCAACCTTTGCCTGTTCGCTCATTCGAATCGGCCAGACCCAGATTATTTTTTCACTGTCCCCGACAATAAGAACCCTTCTGCGTATCCTGAGGGGCACTTTTGATGCGGTGAGAAACTTGCCTACTTTTTTCTCTTCAGATAGCCCTAAAGGCCGAAACCGCTCACCTGGCCGGCGAAAACGAACCTCTAAAGGCTGGTTCAGTTTGTCCAAATCAAACCACTCAACAAAACTCGTCTTGCCCGCCTTGAAATCTCCTCCGCCAAGCTCAGTCTTGAAAACCGCCCCTTCTATCAGATAATCCCCGAATCGTGTCTGCCCCGGAATTTTCACTTTTATACTCCTCTCCATCTCCTTATCAGACCGACAGCTTATTTTAGACCGGCAGAAAATCAGCTTTCCATATTCGCAGTAAGCTGTGAACCTCTCCGGCAACACGATTTTTTTCCCCCCTGTTTTTTGCCCGGCCAACTCCAATATTCTCTCTAAATGCTCCTGCCTTAAATCTCTCTCCCCGCTGCCGAGACTGGTTAAACTTCGCCGCACCAGCTCAACCTTAACCGCCGGCGCCTGCGGAACAAACTTCTTCAAATCCAACACAATTTTCTCTTCACTGCAATCGGCTAACTGCGGCCATAGCGTATCTGCCCTGCTGCGAACCAAATCATAAAACTTACGCGCCGCTGCGGATAGTTCATACAATTGTTCCGCAATAGAAGGACCGCTGTCGCCCTGTAACGAATGAATCAAACGATGACGAATGAAATTTCGCCTGTACCTGCAATCCTCGTTTGTTCTGTCCTGCCGCCATTTTAGATTTCTCTGCTTAAGATATTCGATAATTTCCTCCCTTCTCACACACAACAGCGGCCTTACGAAAGAAATTCCCCCGCCAAAATTCCGCTCAGGCCAAATCCCTCCAAGCCCTCGAATTCCCGTCCCACGAGCCATCCGCTGAATAACAGTCTCCGCATTATCGTCCTTATGATGAGCCGTAGCTATCAACTTGCATTCATTTGCCCTTGCAATATCCAGCAGGGCCTCTCTCCGTAATTGGCGGCCGGCAGTCTCAATTGATAGCTTGTTCTCCAGGGAAAACTTTCGAACATCTATTCGCCTTGTTCTTACCGGCACCTTCAGCTTGCCGGCTTCTGCGATAACAAAATCTTCGTCTTCGTCGCTTTCATTTCCTCTTAATAGATGATTTATATGAGCGCAAAGAAATTCCCCCTTCAAAACACCCTCTCCCTTCAGCCCACACATAACATACAGAAGCGCTGTCGAATCAGCGCCGCCGGAAACAGCCAGCAATACTTTCCCGCCGGAAACAAGTGGGGTTCCGGCTTTGATAAAATCAGAAATTTTTTTTTCAAATTCAATTAACATTGTAATCTATAAAAAAACGGGTCCGACATCTAAGCCGGACCCGAAACAATACCACAAAAAATCTTGCTTCAAACCTTCCTTGTGTTACGGGTTGTTTTCACTCGTAATCTCTCCAATGCGGATTTGGGCAAACTCCCGATAGTTCTCACTCAACTTGTTCTTTTTCAGGGCCTCCTGGTAAAGCTCCAGGGCCTCTTCTCTGCGATGAAGACGCCTGTCCAGAATATATGCTGCTTTGAACCTGGCCGGGTAAGGAGTCTCAGGGTCCCACTCAAAAGCTCTCTTGTAATAAACAACCGCTATCGAGTAGTCCTTAAAATGCTCATAAATACCCGCAGCCTTAAATGCCGCATCGTCAATCTTATCGCTCGAAGGATGCATCTTTATCAGTTGGTTGTATTTGACCAGCGCGCTCCGCAACAAATTGTCATCCTTAATCACGAGCAATCCTTCGCCTCTCTTTTGCAAGTCCACGCCTTCTTTATAAATGTAGTCGGCTTCCACAATCCCGCTGGTCGCTCTAAGGTCTGCCCCAGCCACCCCCGCCTCAATAACGTAGTTGTACTTCGGGATTGAATCAAGGGCAGAAAGTTCCTTCCGTGCCCAGATAAGCTTGGTATCGTTCCCTGTTCGTCCATACTGCTTTATAAGTGCTTCAAGTCCCTGCCGATAGGCCAGGCGATTAATTATCATCTGTTCGACAATATCGGCTTCACTGCCCGCAACAGTGGCAACCTCTGCTGTGCGCAAACCGCCGCCGCCGGCCGGTTCGAGTTGGCTTTTGCCGCTGTCAACTCCGCTGCAACCAACAAATACATTCACTAATACTACAAGCAATACGGTCAAAATTATCCTTGCCATAACGGTCTCCTTTCAATTTTGAACCCGATTTTCCACCAACCACAAAATCTAAATAACAACCGTCTAAAACAAACCGGCATTAGAACTTCACCCGTCCACCACAAAACAAAGTAAAATCAATTTCTGACTGCTCGTCAAGAACAAACATTAAAAAATATTTACTCCAAAGCCTGTTTCAAATCCTCTATCAGGGCTTCAATATCTTCGATGCCTGCTGACAGCCGAACCGTATTGTCCTTAACACCGAAAATAGTTCTTCGCTCCTCCGGCAAATAAAGCATTGTCGTAAGGACCGGCAGGCAAACAAGGGTCTCCGTGCACCCGAGACTAACCGCATGATAAATAACCTTCAGCTTTTCAACAAACTTCTTTGCATGGGATTGTTTTGTGCCTACATCGAACGCCAATACTCCCCCAAAACCGTCTTTCATTTGCTTGCAGGCGATTTTGTACCCGGGGTCGCTCTCCAGACCCGGATAACATACCCTCGTTACTTTAGGGTGCCCGCTAAGATACTCCGCGATAGCCAGTGCATTTTGGGCCATCTTCGGAGCCCGCATATTGAACGTTTTTAACCCCCGTTCCAGCAGCGACGCCGGAAATGGGTCCAAAGTCGTTCCTATCGACTGTCGGGTGAACCAAAGCTCGTCATAATATTCACGGGTTGAGCAGCAGATAGCGCCGGCCATAAGGTCATTGTGACCCCCCAGCCCTTTCGTCGCACTGTGTACTACCAAATCCGCACCAAGCGTCAATGGCAGCTGGTTATACGGTGTGGCAAAGGTATTGTCCACGACAAGAATTGCACCCACACGGTCGGCCTGCTCACGAAGGTATTCTATATCGACCACCTTAACCAGCGGATTGCTCGGCGTCTCACACATAATCATTTTCGTGTTCTCTTTTATGTTTTCCGCTACTTTTTCCGGCTCAGCCGCATCCAACCAGGTAACCTCAACCCCGAATTTTTCAAGAATCAGACCCACCTTGTAATTTGCACCGTAAACATCATGAAAGGTCAGAAGGTTATCACCGGATTTCAGGTAGGTCAAAAATATCATCGTCAAAGCCGCCATCCCCGTCGTGCAGATAACACAGTCATTGGCTTTTTCCATAAGCGCTATTTCTTTCTCGACCGCCCGGACCGTCGGATTATCGTCGCGATGATATGTGTAACCGTCAATCTCCCCATCGGTAATCTGCCGAAGTATCTCAAACGACACATATTCGTAATTCACCGCTGATACAATCGGCGTAACCATCGGCTTATTGCCGTAAGGAGTAAGGTGTTCTCTTTGTCGCATCTAAAATTCCCTTCATAATAAAACCTTCAAAACATCGCCGCAGATTATATCCGCAATTGCCAACAACTTCCATACCTTTTTCAACGGCAGCCAATAACTTAAAACTCTCCAGGACACCGGCTGTTTTTTTCAGCGGTAACATCTTGTTCCTGCTATCTGAACCCCTGAATCCTCTTTTGCTAAGCTTAGTAATAACAAGACTTTATATCAAAAACAGTACGTGGTTCTTATGACCACCCCACCAAAATAGATTTTTCCATGAACTTAATCACTTGAAAATGGTATAAACTTTGATATAATACTGTTGCTCGGCAAACCGTGCTGAAGCTGAAAAACAAATTGTTAACTTCTTATTTTTAGGAGACCCGGATGAGTCTGAAAATGCAAAAGAAAACGCTGATACAGTCAGTTGCAGTGGTATGTGCACTTCTGGTTGCAACAGTTTTGCTGGCCGGCAGAGATGGAACTATGACCATCAACCCCGCCAAAAGCTGTTCTGCTGTAAAGGCACAGTGCCAGACAACCTGCCCAAAAACTGCATGTACTGGAGAAAAGAAGACCGGCTGTCCTGCCGATTGCAAAAAGGCATGCTGTGAGGCCAAAATAAAAGCAGGAACCTGTCCGAAGGCGCAGGGCGACACGGCCTGCCCGAGTAAATGCCCAAAGACTGCTTGCAGCGCAGACAAAAAAGCTGCCTGTCCTGCTGATTGCACAAAACCTTGTTGTGCCGCAAAGACCGAAAAGACCGGCTGTACAACAACCTGTGGCGCAACTAAATAGAATAATTTCGCAAATATCAGTCTGAGTGCTCAACTATATTTGCTGTCAAAACAATATGAAATTAACCCCGGGTGCTAAATTGTGCCCGGGGTTTTCTTCTGCATTATCGCAAAACACCCCCACTTCATCTTACTATTGTCTTTATCAAAGCCTGCTTTGCTGAATCTTAACTAACGCTCCCTCAAAATCCTTAACCATATAATGTTTACTTCTGCCTTTTTTTATTATCGTGTGCCCTTCGCTCTCCAGACGTCCCTTCAGGTTCGTAATACCCCCGGGATACTTCTCATTTAATATCCCACCCGTTTTTAATGTCCGCCAGTAAGGTGTAATCCTTTTTTTACCTTCCGCTTCATCTTCCGCCGCTGCGTTGGCGGCTATCCAGGCAAAAATCCCCGTTGTTATGTGACAGCCCATAGTCGCATTGTGTTTGTTAGCCAAAATTTCCCTGATTTCCTTAATCGTTATTAGCTTTCCCTTCGGCACCTTTTTCATTATCTGGTCAATTTCTTTTGGTGCCGCTATAACGTATGTCCCTGTCCCCCATCTTTTGGACTTTTTCTCGTCAATCTTCTCTACCCTCGGCAAATCTTTGCTGTCGGCCAGTTTCTCCCGCCACGACTTTTTCTTTCTCATTATGTTCCTTTCGCTCAAAATTCTCGCATCCCAGAACGCTGGGTGTGCTACAAAGGTAAAAGTGCTCTGCACGTCGAAACACCGCCCCCTGTCAGTCCGCACTCTTGTGTTAGTTTGCAGGCCGGTTATCTTAGCTGCGATATTTCGGTGAACTTAACCAGAGCACTCGAAGTCTGCGGATTAGGTTCAATACTGCCCACCAAACCGACCTTCTGGCCGACAAATTTGTCCAAATCCACACCCAGCGCCGACCCTGATGGCACTGCATAACAAACGGTTCGCCCGGATTCGTCAAGAACTCGATAATGCCTCAACGCCGCCCGCGTTGCATAAATATTCGAAATCGCAAACTTCCCAATAACGGCAAATCTCCCTAAGTCGGACATTTTGGCTAACTTTGCCGAACGGGCCCTGTCTATACGTCTTTGAACTTCCTCCAACTGCGCCGATTGAAGCTTAAGCGCATCTGTAATCTTCAAAGCCAGTTCAAAACCCTTGACCTGCTCGAGCGCAAACTCGGCATACCGCGCCGCCTTGCCGGCCTCCTTATTAGCGGCGATGGCACTGAGATCTCTCTTTATACTTGAATACTGCTGCTGCGCGGCGGGCTTGGCAAGCTCGGCTTTGATCTGTTTCTCCAATGCATAATATTTTTTGAGTGTAGCGTCATCAGCTGAAACCTCCACTGCTGCAACTCTGGTTGCAACAGGCTCTGGCTTCGTCTCGACCTTGGGCTTGACCGCGGGCTTGGCTTCCGTAACGGCTTCTGTCGCGACCTTGGCTTGAGCCTCAACTGGCAAAGCCGCCTCGCTAACTGGCCCGACAGACTCGATATATCTCGTGCTCACCCAAAGATAAGCACCTGACGGCGGGACAATTTTATAATAATCACTCGCTTCCTCTTTTCCAGCTATGATTTTAACCTTCTCGCTCTTATTGAGCTTGTAGTGCACCTTCTCGGAATGTATAGGCTTTTGCGCCTCAGAACCTGCATAAACTCGAACCGCATCGCCGGTAACAACACCAATCCCCGGATTTGCTGGGTCAATACTTACGTACTGCTTCGAAATCCACGAGAAACTTCCCTCCGGCGGAACAATACGCGACCAGCTGAATTTGCTCCCCACCACAACCACCTTGTCGCCCTTGTTCAGCTTGCTGCAGTGATAATAATTTGTACCCGGACCGGAACGAACATATATATCATCCGCCGTTATCTGGGCGACATACGGAAAAGAGGGCGCGCCTGTTTCAACTGAACTGGCTCTCTCCTGTGCAAGGACGACAGTGCTTAAACCTACCAGACTGACTATAATAAATAGATTGATGCGAGATTGCATTTTTCTGTCTCCCAAAAAAGAAGCTGTCAATTCATTATTTACCATTGACTTCGCTGAATTCTCTATGTCGATAGTCCGCCTGTGGCGGAGTTAATTTTACTTCGTCCTCAAATTAGCACCCGTACACACGGTTGTCAACTTTTTTCTTTTATCAAATATGACTTGCCTTGTATAGAAAATTTTCAATGCAAAACTGCCTTGTTGCTCTCCGAAAAGCGAAAAATACTCTTTTATTTTGAACTTCAAAACATCGATTTGTGTATTCACCCTCCTCCTCGAGCTTAACTTCTCTCCGTTATCGGCTAATTTTCTAATTTGGCGAGTTCGTCGTTGCACATCTTCAATTGGCCGGTGTCCGTCAGCTTTTGGGCGGCGGCTTTTAGGTGCTCTATCGCAGACACAGGCTGATGAAGATAGCGACTATACAATATTCCCACCATCAACTGGACCTGCTCGATGTATTCATATTTGCTGTAATGAGCCAAAAATTTTTCATAAGCCTGGGCCGATTCTGCATATTTGTTCTCGCTGGCAAGCTGGTTGGCGATATCCAGCAGATACTGCCGGGGTGGAACCTGGCTGCTGTCAACCTCGACAAGCTCCAGATACAAAGCTGTGGCCGCTGAAAGATTCCGCTGGGAAATCCGTCTGCTGATTTCATTGCGAAGCTGCTTGATTTCCTGCTGTTGTCTTTTCTGGGCCGGAGTTTGTTTAACCTCCTTCACCTTTATCCGCCGTGCTGTTTGGCCGCTGTATGGGTCGTAACCCCCCGATACAGCATCGCGATAACGCCGACGGCGGTTCCATTGTCTCAGCATATCATATAAATCGAAATGGCTGCTGCTGATTAAACCCGTCGCTAACATACCCAGCATAGCGAAGATACCGAAGGCATATCCGGCTAAATGCGCATCATAAGCAACGTTGGGCGTGTAGCGGATGATTACGTTATCGAGGATAATCATTTTGAAGGCGATAAAATATAACGCAGAAAGCTCCATTGTACCAATGAAGATAAACCAGTATATCACCGTTATCAAAGTCTGCGGAAAAAGAACCAGATAGGCCCCGGTTACCGCCGCAACCGCCCCGCTCGCTCCCAGAACCGGATC
>CAZTKW010000018.1:0-4357 GCA_964614315.1 uncultured Pirellulales bacterium | reverse complement strand
ATCAGGGCTCAGAAGCGTATGCCCTATCCCGCTAAAAACAGCGCCTGCTAAATAAAAACATAAATAGCCGATGGTACCAAGCTTGTCGTTGACGTTATTGCCGAAAAGATAAAGAAAAAACATATTACCGAAGATATGCATATAGCTGCCGTGCAAAAAGGCATAACTCACAAACTGCCATAAATCCGGCCGAACCGGAACAAGCATAAAATGCTCCGCCCAAGGCCGAAGAGCCTCCCAATCGCCTGTCAAAGGGTTTCTGTGCTCATGATAAGTCAGCAAAAAAACCGCCACGTTGACCGCTATCAGCGCATAATTTGCGTATGGCGTCCGCCTCGGAACAATACTCGTACGAATAGGTAATATCATAAATTAAACACCTGCTTCACGTTCATCAATTTAACAAGTCGCCCCATTGTAATGCCAAAAAACACCTACGACAAGCTATAAAAAAATACCACACCGCCACGCCCGGCAAAAAAAGCTTTATTTTTTGCCCCCGAAATGTTAATCAATTGTACCTGCAATGCTTTAAAATTGCTCTTTGGATGAAATCTTGAACCTTGGCAAATTGTTAATCGGATTGTGAGCGGTAAAAAATGAAACCGGAAATAATAAAAAAACGCGTCCGTGCAATTCGCCGCACGTTAAATAAAAAGAAAATATCCTCTCTTTTACTGACAACGCCGGCCAATGTAACTTACACGACCGGCTTTCTCGGTGAAGATAGCTGGGCCCTCATTACTAATAGAGGCGTCTGGCTCCTGACCGACAGCAGATACACCGAACAGGCCCAAAAACAATGTCCGCTCTCTAAAATAATCGAGCGAACCGGCCCAATAGCACAGGCTGCCGGGCAGCTCGTAAAAAAATTAAAAACAATTAAAACCGTAACCGTTGAAAACTCTGCTTCTCTGGCAGCCTTCGAAGCCCTGAAAAAAAACCTCAACACACGTATCAGGACCGCTGAAAATATCATCGAAGACCTTCGCAGCATTAAAGACCAGAGCGAAATCGCAGCCATTAAAAAAGCCGCGCAAATCGCCGCCGCCGCTATCAAAAAAACGATACGCTATATCAAACCCGGCATAACCGAAAACGAATTGGCCGGTATGCTGGACTTTCAAATTCGAAAACTGGCCGCTGTAAACAGCTTTCCCACAATTGTCGCTTTCGGCCCCAACGCTTCCCTCCCGCATTATCAACCGGCTTCCAAAAAACTCAAAAAAAACGATACTATACTCATAGACTTCGGTGTCAGGTATAAAGGCTACTGCAGTGACATAACCCGATGTTTTGCCGTCGGCAGACCCACCGCTTTCTATAAAAAACTCTACAATGCCGCCGGCCAGGCCCAGGCCGCCGCCCTCAAAATGATAAAAGCCGGCGTCCAAATTAAAAAAGTCGATGCCGCCGCCCGCAGCATTATCGCCGAACACGATTTGCCGGTTTACGGCCACGGAACAGGTCACGGCCTGGGGCTTCAAATACACGAAGCCCCAACCCTCGCTGCAAATATTAAGGGAACACTAAAAGCAGGAAACGTCATCACCATAGAGCCGGGTGTATATATTCCCGGTAAAGCAGGTGTCCGAATAGAAGACGACATCCTCGTAACAAAATCCGGCTACAAAATCTTAACCTCCAATTGTCCTGTCTGAAAATATTTGCTTTTCAGGTCTCAATTTGTTATAATAACAATAAAAATAAGCTTTGGGAGTTAAATAAAATTTTATGGAACTGTCAGAAGATATGACATTGGGCTCCACAACTCCGCTATCGAGTTATAAAACTGTGTGGTGGGTGCTTCTGATTGTTGCCATCTTGCAGGCTTGTTATGCAGTTGGTTTTATTGCCAGAACCAGTTTTGTTGTGGAAGGCCGGCGCTATTACTGCCTCTTCGATGATGCGATGATTTCCATGCGATATGCAGCAAACTGGGCCCAGGGGCACGGCTTCGTCTGGAATGTCGGAGAAAGGGTTGAAGGATATACTAATTTTTTATGGACAGCCATTATTGGAATCTGCCATCTCCTTCCTCTATCTCCAAGCCATATGTGTCTTTTGGTGCAGGTCCTTGGCATACCCGTTTTGTTCTCCTGCCTTGTGGGTACGGTCTTGTTGGCTAAATCATGTCGGCTTTCACAGTTTTCAGCTTCCTGTGCGGTTGTGTTTGTTGGTTCGTTTTACAATCTTATGTTCTTCACGTTATTTGGCATGGAAACAGGACTGCTGACAGCCTTGGTAACATTCGCACTGGCTGCAGCTGTCAAATCAATTCGTCAGGAAAATGCAAGTTTCATGTTAATGTTATGGTTCGCGCCTGCTGCTCTTGTGCGATTGGATGTTCTGCCTGTGACGTTGTTTGCATTTGTAACTGTCTTCATCTGGGTAAAAAAGGGGCGCTTCCGTTTAGTTATGGGTCTGTTGATTGTTACGGCTGTTGTTGTGACTCATTTTTTGTGGAGACATCACTTCTATGGAGAGTGGCTGCCGAATACTTATTATTTGAAAGCTACAGGCTGGCCTTTGTACGACCGACTCCCCGCAGGTATCCGGCAGACTTTTTGGTCAATAATAACTTTTGGCTTTCCTGTCATTTTGGCAGCGACTACATTAATTAGTCCTAAACGTTGGCATTTCCTGCTTTTGGGTTGCTTTGCACTTGGTGTGGCATACCAGGTTTACGTTGGGGGTGATGCCTGGCCACTCAATCGATTCTTACTGCCGGCAAGTCCTGGATTGTTCATTCTTGCCGCAGAGGGACTTCATAAGAGCGCGTTATTTATTAACCGTATAACGGGTTTTCCCGAAAAGTTCGTTTCTACGGCCCTGGCAGTTGTGGTTGTGATTGCCGTCAACTGGATACACTGGGACCATTATCTTTTTGT
The DNA here is from genome assembly GCA_964614315.1 of uncultured Pirellulales bacterium. GTDB lineage: Bacteria > Planctomycetota > Phycisphaerae > Sedimentisphaerales > Anaerobacaceae > CAZTKW01. The sequence goes on along the minus strand of CAZTKW010000018.1, from coordinate 1,466 downwards.
CGCAAGACCTCAGACAACAGGAGAGAATCGGATGAACATCAGGTATGCACTCGCCCTCGAAAAGGCTGCTGGTCCTGATATGAGCGTGGCAGTACTCTGGGGGGGTACCTTTCCATACTTTTCAAAATGTAAATGCTGTGATTTGTTGGGTAAGTGCGACCGCCACATCGCTCGCATTCCGGCGCACCCGGATATACAGCGCGCCGGCCACAACAAATCTGATGTGAAATATTCTCTCACCACCCACAAGCCGGATATAGTAATACATATGGTCGACTTGACAAATCCGGCGTTCTATAATAACTATTGGCCGTTTATAGTTGAAATAGATGGAACGGAGGTGCCGTTTTGTGTCCGAAAGAGTTGTTATAAGGACATTAAAGAAACCAAAAAAGTACGCTGGGACCAGGTTATTAAGCTCTTAACAAATACGGAAACTGATGCGTTGAAACAGGATTTTTAAATTTTACCTGCAACTGGTTCCAAGAACGATTTTAGGTGTAACTGAAGATTTATTCAATGAGCTTATATATCCCTTCAAAAGCAGGTGTTAGAATAGAAGACGACATTCTCGTAACAAAAACCGGCTACAGAATTTTAAGCATTAGTTGTCCTCATCGGCTTCTGCCCAATTAGAGCAAAGGAGTTGACATCAATGACATCTCGCGAAAGACTTTTGGCCGTGCTCGACGGTGAACTGCCCGACCGCGTTCCCGTAAGCGCCTACGAACTGGTCGCCTATGACAGGCAAAGCTGGTACAATAAGCAGCCCTCTTACAAACCCCTGATGGATATGGTCCGCGAAAAAACCGATTGCCTCTATATGGCGCCCCTGCCGACACCTCCCTTCGGAAACGCCGCCGATGCCGTACGGGGTGTCGAAGCCGGCCCCGCCTCTACAAATGAAAACATCACAACCAGAAAACGCAAAGAAGGAAAATTACATTTTATAGAAACTACTTACCACACCCCCAAAGGCGAACTCAAAAGCCTCCATCGCACCGATGACGATACCTTCACCGTCTGGACAATCGAGCACCTCTTAAAAAATATCGACGACATCGACAAGTACCTCTCCTTCCCTTGGCGCCAGCCGGACGCCCTCGACCTGACCGAATTTGCAACAGTACAATCAGACCTGGGCGAAAACGGCATTATGATGCCAACTGTCAGCGATGCCATTTGCGAAGTCGGCGAACTCTTCGAATTTAACCGTTTTCTCGTCTTTGCAACAACACAAACCGACCGCATAAAATACCTAATGGATTTCATCAATCAGCAGCAGCTCATCCACCTCAAAAACGTCATGGAGGCCGGCGTAAATGCCGGCGTCAACTGGAATGAGACCCTCTTTCGAATCTGCGGGCCCGAATATGCAACCCCGCCATTCCTATCGCCCGATTACTTCCAACTCTTTGTCACCCCTTATGTCAAGCGCATCTCTGATATCCTCCGTCAATACGGCG
>CAZTKW010000017.1:0-17518 GCA_964614315.1 uncultured Pirellulales bacterium | reverse complement strand
GAGATGTAACACGTAAGATGAAGCTGCTTAAGAAACAAAAAGAAGGTAAAAAGCGCATGAAGAGCGTCGGCAACGTTCAGATACCGCAGGAAGCATTTATGACAATCCTCGATACGAGCGAATAGCAAGTACCTGATGAGGATTTGTCTATTTTAGTGAGATATTTAGCACTCGGGTAGTACTGTGGTTGTGGGGATTTTCTTTGCTTTTTACGGCTACATAAGGACTTTTGGCTGGTTTTCGCTGGGGTCGAAAAAAAATTAAAAAATATTTTTTTTCTTGCTGGGGATTTTGTCTGTATCCGGATTGGAGGACAAGATGAGGAAAATCTTGAAAGTTCAGTCAAATTTTGTTAAGCTACCTGACTCGAATGTAGAAAATTATGGTTTATTAGAGTGTAAAGGGGAAAATCCCAGTTTATGAAAGCGAGGGAATTATGAAGAACTTAAAACAGAATGTTTGTCTGGTGTTAATTTTACCAAGCATATCGTTGCTGGTAGGGTGTGGCGGTCAAAGCAGTTGTGGTAAGGTTCTTATACCCGACTGGACGGATGTCAGTGTTGCACCGTTTAATCCTTCAGAGCCAATGGGAATTATCAATCCTGTTTTGAGCGCGGCTGATGTTACCGATAGAAAAGCCAAATTTCTTGCTGATCCATTTTTGTTCTATGAAAATGGGAAATGGTATATGTTCTTTCAGTTAGATTCCGCGGAGCCCGGCTATGGTGAGATAGGTCTGGCTACCAGCAGTAACGGTCTGAACTGGGCTTATGACAAGGTTGTTCTCTCTGGCGGCGAACATCATTCATATCCTCTTGTTCTTAAATATAAGGGGGAATATTATATGTTCCCCGAAACATATACCTCCAACGAAGTTCGCGTTTACAAAGCGTCAAACTTTCCATACAACTGGAAGTATGTGTCAACTGTCCTGAAAGGCCGCTTCTTCGTTGACTCCACGGTTTTCAGATATAACGATACATGGTGGATGTTTACGGGAGATGGAAACAACAAATACTGCTACCTTTACTATTCCAAGCATCTAACCAGCGGTTGGGTGGAGCACCCAAAGAGCCCAATAGTCGATAATAACCTGAGCAAAGCAAGACCTGCCGGTCGAACGCTGGTTCTTAAAGACAATCGTATTATTCGTCTTGCCCAGAAAAGCGACGTGATGTACGGTGAAAAAATCAGAGCTTTCGAAGTTGATGTGCTTACAAAGACAGATTACGCCGAGCATGAGGTATCGGAGAGCCCGATATTGGAAGCCGACGGCACGGGGTGGAATAGTCTTAGCGTTCATCAGGCCGACCCGTGGTGGACCGGTGATAAATGGGTGATTGTTGTCGATGCCAATAAGGGCAATAAACAATATTCTCTGGGTATCTATACCGCTGAAAAGAAGTGACTGCGTATTGCGATAGAATAAAGAGCAGACCGGCTGAATAGCAGCAGAAAAACACTTTGTTGTTGAACTCTCGAGTCAGTAAAAGGATACAAATCATGAGTAAGAATGCCTTTTTAATTATTGTATCGGTGATTATTGGCTCGTCCGGTTCTGTTTTTGGCAGCGAAGATGAAAATATATATGATGGTATGGTCTACGGCATATTCAAGCCATTGGAAGTAGAACAAAGTGGTACCGAAATAATCATTCGCGGCGAGACGTTCAGCTATGTTATCGATAAAAGAACGGGACAGATGGTTTCAGCTAAAGCTATGGGGGATGAGTTTATTGCAGCTGGCAGTTGCTTGCCTAATCCTTATGTGGGGCTTATGCCTGAGGATGATCCAGGGGCCAAGCGGACCGGCGGTAAAGACCGGCCAAGATTCGGCTTTGAGAAGGCGGTCGAGATACGCCCAGTGTTATGGTCGGGAGGACTTACGGATGCCTATCGGTTCGATGCATCCGAAAGTGCCGATATTAACACAGAACTGGTGCGGTCAGGGCCTGAGTTTGTTGAGGTCAATGCGAGCGGAGTTTATGCTGAGGCGGATGGCGGTAAACCAACGCCGCTGCAGTGGGAGATAAATTATCTGTTCGATGTGGATGGTTTTGCGAAAATAACTGTTGAGCTTCGGACGAAACGTAAGGTCAAGCTCCGCTGGAATTGTTTCAACCATGTTTATCTTGCCAAAGATACCAGTCCATTGCTGACTCGCTCGTCGAAGCTGAAGACCGAGCCCTTTGACGCCCGACCTCAACCGACTGTGCCCATCGGCGATATCAAGAGCGATGAAGCTGTATTAACATCGCACTGGTGTCCGCTCGTGCATCTGGGTAATCATCTTACCGGAATAGAATTTTCCAAGGAAGATTTTAGCGACAGATGGAGCGGCTACCGTGATTCAACGGTGCAGCTGGAAGACGGCAGATATATCCCTACCGGCTCGGTCATAACAAAAGACGGTGAAGTACTAAGCTCACACGATTCACGGGGAAAAATGGGTATCTTCACACAGGTTTATATGCGTGAAAGGGGGCTTGAATATGAAGAGTTCGATATTCGTAATACTACATTTCCGTTCTGTCCGGAGGATATGCGCCGCCGTCAGTTTTGGGTACAGCTTACACCGGCGAAAAAGCCCCGTGACGATTTGAACAGCCTTCGTATTGCCTGGCCCGGTCCACACCAGATAAAGATGGTTCGGTGGCGCGGGCTCAGCGAGCCGTGGTCGCCTCCATCAGATGAACAAGTTAAAGCTTGGGCTCAGGAAGGAATCAATCTAATAGTCGGGGGAGCGAATTACCTGTCCGGAGATTACAGTCGGCCTACTGATGAAAAGAAGGTTCGTCATTTTATAACTGAGGCGCACCGTTACGGCATTAAGGTTATACCATATGTTACGTTTTCCGATTACAGTTTCGCAGCTCCGGGGTATCAGGAAAATGCCGAGCGATGGGCAACTTCAAAAGCTATTGAATATGCCAATTGCACAACATTGATGTGCTTCGGAGCTGAAGGCTGGAGAGAGCACTGGGAGAGAGAGGTTGATTTATTACTTAAGAGGTTTGACTTTGACGGTCTTTTTATCGACCACTGGTTCCATACGCGAATTTGCACCAATAGCAAACATGGATGCGGCGGGTATGCTGCACGTTATGTGACCGACGGTTATCATGACTTCGCCAAACGGGCGCGGAAACTGGTCGCCCGCTATACGGACGGCAAAGGGATAATGATGCTTAACGCCAATATGCTTCTGTTCTCGGGAGTTGTTGCGTGGTTTGATATAAGGTTAAACGGCGATAATACGGACCCTCGTTCGATTCCCGGCGAGTCGATGGTGACGTTCTGGAACGGCAGAAGCCAAGGTGTTCAGTCGCTGACGATGTGGCGCAAGCGGCAGGACAGTCTTGATATGATGAATTTCTGCACGGCGTTTATGTTTCCTTTCCACCATTGGATTGACCCTGATAGTATCGAAAGAGATACCGGGGCAAGGCTTCAAGCCGAGATTGACCTGACTCGATTTCTGTGGGGGACATGGCGGTTCTTTGGGCTTAACCGGTCAAAAAGATTTTCCAATTTCGACAGTAAAGACGTCATCGATATGACCAAGGAGGGTTCTCTGGTAAATGCTTTCAGCTACAATGGTCGTGTGCTCGTAGTAATAAACTTTTTGAAAACCAAAGAGAATCAGGAACTTGAAAAATATCGCGATGAATTTTTGAAAATAATTTCCCCGTCAAGTCTGGGACTAAAACCAAATATTAAATACAGAATAGTTGATCTGAGCAATAATCGGTATCTGGATGATAAAAAATACAGTATCAACGAACTAAAACAAGTGGCAGTTAAGCTGACTTTCGGGAAGGCGTCAATTATTTTAATCGAGCCTGAAAAAGCGGCGCCGAGAGTGGTCTATTTCCGCGGGGTCGATGATATGGTAACTGAGAAATCGGCAGACAAAATTATCTGCAAGACGAAAACTGTTGCCGGTTCGCCTGTTTCGATCTATATTGACGAAGCAGGAAACAATTATCACAGCTTGACCAAAGGGATAGTGAATAAATCCGTCGAAGGTGATTTTGCAGTATTCTCAGGCTTTGTGCCGGATAACGGCGTGATTGTTATTGGCAAATAATTTCGCGGATAAATTTGAGGGTTAAATGTGGTTAAAGTATTGTGATTAGGGTGTTATGATATTACGATGAAAAAAAGAATTGCCCTAACTATTTTTACATTAATTATTACAGGGAGCGGATGTATGGAAAAATTAGATTACAATACATTTGAAAAGATCGATGCCAATACGCACCTTCATTCAATCAATCCTGCTTATATGGAAGAGGCCATTGAAAATAAGTTTCGCGTGCTGACGGTGAACGTGGAATATGAAGGCTTTTTCCCTGAAATAGAGAAGCAGAAAGAAGTAGCGACAGAGTTAATGAAACAATTTCCGGTTAAAATTCACTTTGCCACTACCTTTACAATGAAAGGGTGGGAGGAACCGGACTGGCTGGAGAAAACGATGGCGTATCTTGAAGAATCTTTTGAGCAAGGGGCCATTGCGGTGAAGGTGTGGAAGAATATAGGTATCGTTGAAAAAAATGAGAACGGTGAGTTCATTATGATTGACGATGCGATGTTTGACCCTATTTTCGAGTATTTGGCGGAAAAAGGGATTCCTTTGCTCGGGCATATCGGGGAGCCGAAAAACTGCTGGCTGCCCATCGAAGAGATGACAGTCAACAACGACAAAGAATATTATCAACAGTTTCCCAAGTATCATTTGTATCTGCATCCCGAGTATCCTTCTTATGAGGAGATTATTGCGGCCAGGGACCGTATGTTAGAGAAACATTCAAAGCTCAAATTTGTCGGCCTCCATTTAGGGAGTATGGAATGGAGCATTAGTGAACTGGCGAAACGGCTGGACAAGTTCGAGAATATGTCGGTCGATTTGACCGACAGGGTCTGCCATCTACAATATCAAGCACTGACGGAGCGAGATAAAGTGAGAGATTTTATTGTTAAATACCAGGACCGCATTCTTTACGGGAGCGATTTTATCGTAGAAGACAGTGAGGATGTAAACGCGATGAAGAAGCGAGCCAGGGACAGATGGACCGAGGAATGGAAGATTATTGCAGATGATGAAATGATGACCACTTCGCGGGTTGACGGCGAGTTTCGAGGGCTGGTACTGCCCGCCAGCGTGATTAAGAAGATATTCAGGAGTAATGCAGAGAAGTGGATACCGGGGATATAGTGTGTAGACCGGATACATAGCTTACAGGTGTTCTGAGACATGGTTGACACATTTGAAAGCATCTTAAGTCTATTTGATAAAAGAGGCATATTTGGAAAAACAGGCGGTAAAAAGTATTAAGCTGACGAAAATCCAGAAGCTTATCGGCGAAAGGATGGTGGAATCGAAGAGAAGCAAGCCGTGCTTCTATATCGAGTTGAAGGCCGATGTAACCGAGCTGATGGAACTTAGGCCTAAACTTCGCAAATCGTTAGGGGTGAAAATAACAACAAACGCTTTTTATATTCGTGCGCTGGGAGCAGCTGTTACAAAATACCCCCTTATGGTGGGGGTCGTTAGTCGTGACAATATTAAAATCGCCAAGAATATAAATGTCGGCTTTGCGGTCAATGCACCTCAGGGGCTTGTTGTTCCGGTGATAAAAGATGCGGACAAAAAAACGCTGGCTGAAATCGCCGTTATAGAAAAGGAACTGACGGAAAAGGCGCGGAGCAATAAACTGAGGCTGGAAGATATAGAGGGCGAGACGATAGCGTTGAGCAATCTGGGGGTTTACGGGGTCGATTCGTTTGTTGGAATAGTGCCGCCGCCGGTCAGCACAATTTTAGCGGTGGGCAATGCAGGGGCTACGGTTGTGGTCAGAGAGGGCAAGGCGGCTGTTAGAAAAATGGTGAGCCTCAACCTTGCGGCTGACAGAAGAGTTATCAACGAGGTTTATGCGGCCGGTTTTTTAGGCCTTATTAAAGAAGAATTAGAAAATCCGCGTCAGTTAACTTAGGCCTTTGTGGGTTCAAAGCTGGGGACGGTGAGCTGCTCGCCTTCTTTGAGGGCGGATTGATGAGCAATTATTCCCGGGACAGTCATGGCAAGGGACTGGTATAAATCAATTTCAGGCTCGCGGTCTTCCAAGAGGGCATTTACAAACTCGGCAGAGATGAAGACGGCGGAACCGCCGTGGCCGGAGGAATGGCGCATTGGCTCCGGGAGCATATCGGTTTTCCAGTATTTCGGGATTTCGAGCGGGACGTGGGGGAGATGAAGTCCCTCACGCACTTTTTTAACCGGCGCATTGTGTACGCCGTAATTGGCCATATATAATGAGGCATTTTCACCGAACCACTGAGCGCGTTCCCCGCCGGCAACACAGCGCCAGAAGACGTTGCATCGGCACATATGGCCGGCATCGGTTAGCATTGTTGCGGTCTGATTGTAAAACGGATTATTGTAGACATTATCCTTCAGTACCGGCCAATCGTCTTCGACTTTACCCCATCCGAGGCATGAGACCTTGGTGATGCGCTCTTTTGTTACGCCTACAAGAAAACCCAGAGAATGAGTTGGGTAAAGCATGGGAGGCAAACCCCATCGCCAGGAGTGTGAGCCATCGGGCATATAGTAGCGTGATTTTTTGTCAGCGACGAGGTTCTCGGATTTGGAATCGTGATAGTATTCGACTTCGGAATAGAAGAGTTCGCCAAATTCTCCTGCCTGAAAAATGTTTCTTGCATATATAACGTCCTGTCGATACCAGCTTGATTCGGCCATCATATATTTTAGGCCGGTTCGCTGCTTTACTTCTTTTAGGATTTGCGCCTCTTCGAGCGACATACAGGCCGGGCATGCGGAGACGACGTGCCAGCCGTTGTCCATGCACATCTTTGCGTGTTTGACGTGGTCGGGGGCACCGGAGAAAACGGCGACGGCGTCAATATTTTTGGCTTTTACGAGCATTTGCTCGAGTGAATCATAGACGTTGTCGCACTTGAAATGTTCCCGAAGTCTTTTTCTGCGTTCGGGTCTCAAATCCGTTACGGCGGTAACTTCACAGTTGGGATGTTCGTGCCAGTGGAAAGTAGCCCCGAAGCCACCACCGACAACACCCATACGAATTTTCTTTGTGGAACCAGCAGGGTAAGCCCGGCCGACTTTTGTGAGTACACCGCCGGCAGCTATCAGAGCGGCAGAACCGGAGATCTCAAGAAACGAGCGGCGGGACATAGTTGAGTCTGGTTTTTTTCCGTCAGAATTTTCTTTTTTCGGTTTCATAATGCTATTGTCCTTCTTTTACTGCAGTGAGTGGCTGATTATCCGGATTCGGTGAGGTTTTCATCGGTTGTTGTTGGTATAAACTGCCCGGGAGTTATTTTTGAGTCGGACTCTGGAAGAGATTCTATTCTGATTGGGGGCTCGGGCGGAGTCTCATTAATTTCGGGAGAGGGTATATCGGTCAGAGCAGGCGGCTGGGTTTGAGGCTCTGAGGACTGCACAGCGGGAACTGAAAGAGGTTGAGTAGTTTCGACGGCAACAGGCTCAAGTTCAGGCTGCTGCGGTTTAGACGGGGAGTGGATGAATTCGGCCGCCTTTTTGTAATCTTCTGCACCGTGACAATTCCGCTCGTATTCGAAGATAGTATTGCCGTAGCTTGGGGCCTCGGCGAGTTTTATGTTTCTGCGGATGTAAATGGGGAGGATTCTTGCCTGCGACCAGGCACAATTTGTCCTGCGTGCGTTGTTTAAGAAACTCTCTATATCGGCTTTGACTTCGCCGGGGAGAGACGCCCTGCTATCGTACATGCAGAGCAAGACCCATTTTACGACGAGGGTAGGGTTTATTCTTTTATTGACCAAATCAATGGTCTGGAGTAGTTTTCCGAAACCCTGGAGGGCGAGGAAATGGGGTTGAAGCGGGATTAAGGTTTCATCAGCGGCGGCAAGGGCGTTGAGGGTCAACAGGCCGAGCGAAGGGGCACAATCGATAAGAAGATAGTCGAAATTTTCTTCGGAGTTCTCGATAGCTTCGCGGAGAATAGTTTCCCTTCCTACGACACTGACCAGTTCGCTTTCAGCTCCGACGAGATTGATATTTGCAGGGAGGAGCCAAAGATTTGGGCGTACAAGGAGAATTTCCTGTTCAAAATCGGCTGATTGTGTGAGTACTTTATATGAGCCGGCTTCGATAGCCTGTGGGTCAAGGCCGAGATGTATGGTCAGATGCGCCTGAGGGTCGAGGTCGATTACGACAACCCTCAAACCATTTGCGGCAAGAGCGGCGGCGATATTGACCACTGTTGTGGTCTTTCCTACGCCACCTTTCTGGTTTAATACCGCTATTTTTCTCATATTCGCAGTTCTTTCCGTCAGCGGCCATTTCTTAAGCCATCTTTAATCGACCACCAGCTTCATGCCACAGGTCTTTTTAAGACCGCATCAAGCACACCGTTAACAAAAGCGGACGACTGAGCAGTGCTGAACTTTTTTGCAAGCTCGACCGCTTCGTTTATTGTAACTTTTGGCGGAATATCAGGACAGAATTTCAAATGATACACCGACAGTCTCAAAATACTTTTATCGACCGGCGAAAGGCGGGTCAACTTCCACTTTATTGCCGCACCGGAAATCAACTTGTCACACATTTCCAGATTTTCCCATGTCTTCTTCGTCCATTCCGAGGCGAGTCTTCGGGCAGCCTGGTTGGGCTCATTTTCGATGTAGAAGTCATTCAATTGTTCAAGCAGGCCGGAACCCTGGACATCAAGCTGATAAAGGGCCTGCATTGCCAGTTCCCTGGCCCTTGTTCTTTTGTCGTATCTGTCACCTCGCATCTGGAGACTCGTGAGATTGAACTCATATTCGGCGTTTTTTTTCACAACGGGCGATTCACGAGATTTGTTCCATCACGTTGACAATTTCGATAGCGGTCATTGCGGCGTCTGCGCCTGCGTTGCCCATCTTTGTTCCCGCCCTGTCGACGGCCTGTTCGAGTGTATCACAGGTCAGGACTCCGAATACGGCAGGGATAGCTGAATCGTAGTTGATCTGGGCAATGCCTCTTACGACCTGCTGACAGACATAGTCGTAATGTGCGGTCTGGCCTCGTATAACGGCACCGAGACAAATAACGGCAGCGTATTTTCCGCTCTGGGCGAGCTTTTTTGCAGCGATAGTAATTTCACAGGCTCCCGGAACCCAGACAACGGTTATCTGTTTGTCCTGGGCACCGTGCCGTGTCAGACAATCTATCGCACCGGCAAGCAGCCTGGCTGTTATGAACTCATTGAACCTGCTGACTACAATGGCGTAATTTCCCTTGCCGGCAGCTAAGTGCCCTTTTATTTCTTTCATAATTTCACTTCTCCAAATAACAACATCCAGATTTTAGCCGCATATTATAAGACTATCGTCGGCGACTTTCCAGAAAAAGAGCCCTGCTCCAAAGCTACCCGGTTGTCCGGGGCTTTATTGCCGGGGGCTAACCTTGGCAATTATAAGAGTTTACGGGCTAAATTGCCAATAAAAAATTTGGTGCCGTTAAAAAGGACGTTTGCAAGCAAAAAACCGCTAAGCCAGCATTAGTTAGTTGTCGAAACGACATTATAGAATAACAGCCAAGCATCGAAGTGTATGTCAGGAAAGTAATTATGCTGTTCGAGGATACGACATTCAGTCCATACGACAAAGCCGAAATTAAAGCCCGCAAGGCATTAGAGCTTTACGAAGACGGCAAAATATCACTTGCCCTTTTAGAGCTTGAAGACGCGCTGCAGATAAATCCATCCAACAGTGCGTGGCATTTCAATAAAGCTCTGAGCCTGGACGCCATTAATCGATTTGATGAGGCGATAAGTGAATATGAAACCGCCCTTGAGTTAAATCCGCTGGATTTGGAGATATTAAATTCTCTGGCGGTAGATTATACACGTGCCGGTCATTACGACCTGGCTATCAATACATTCGAGCATATACAGGAGCTTGACAGTTCATATGAACCTTGCTACTGCAATCGGATAATTACTTATACTGAAATGGACCAGCACGAACTGGCTGAGCAGATGTTTTATCTTGCCCAGCAGATAAATCCGGATTGCGCTTTGTGCTACTATAATATCGGCAACAGTCTCTTTGTTCGCGGCAAATACAAACAGGCCGTTGACTGCTGGCTGAGGACGGCTGAACTTGAGCCGACCCACCCCCAAATCAATTATCGAATTGCTCAAGCATACTGGTCTGAAGGGGAGCTTAAGCTTGCCCGTGAGCATTTTCTGGGTGAGATCCGGGTCAATCCGGGTGATGTAGATGTTATTTTTGATTTTGGTTTGTTTTTGCTCGAGGCCGGTGATATCGAATCGGCGAAGGAAAAGTTTAACAGAATACTTGAATTTACGCCGGATGCTGCAGTTGCTTTATTTTATCTTGGCGAAATTGCCTTTAATAACAAGGATTATGAGAAAGCGGTGCAACTGTTTAATCAGGCACTTGAAAGTGACGGGGTTCTCGCAGGCCCGCGTTACAGACTGGCCGAGTATGCCCTGATGCGGTCAGATAATAAGCAGGCAAAAGCGTATCTGGTTTCGGAGGTGGAACTGGCTCCGGAGGATACGGAGATGTTGACCTCATTAGGGTCAATGTTTTTGAAGATTGGAGAGGTTGATTTGGCGACGCATTGTCTGCTAAAGGCAGTCGAGAATGACAGCTCGGCTGGGGATGCCTATTATTATCTTGGTCTTGCCAGTATAGCGAGAGAGGAGTTCGGGGAGGCTGCGAAGTACTTCAGGCATACACTTGATATCAAGCCAGATTACGTTGCCGCTTTACGGGATTCGGCCGCTGTCTACTTAGGGATGGGCAGAGCGGCCGATGCCTGTGAGCGGATTGAAAAGGCACTGTCTCTATCCGGCGATGACCCGGAGCTGAAGTCATTTAAGCGCAAAATCCGGCAAGTTCAAGCAATAGAGCGCATCGAGAAACTGCTTTGCCGCACCAAGGGCTGATATGTGAAGTGTGCCGCCTACGGCAGACTATGTAATTAAGGGGGCTTTTCTTATCATCGAATTTCAATTTTGCACACCTTTGCACTAAACAAGCAACCTGCTTTTTGCAGAACAGCAAGAAGAATAAGCCAGGAAGATGAGAAGTTCCAAGAAAGAATTTGCAAAATATGATTGAATTCATTAATTTATCGTGATGAACAATGAATTTGATATGATATTCGGCCGAGTGGCGGAATGGCAGACGCTGGGGACTTAAAATCCCCTGCCCGTTAGGGCGTGTGGGTTCGACTCCCACCTCGGCTATTGTTCATCACGCATTGTGATGTATCGCAAGCCAAAGACAATATGATAAAAGAGAAACTAAGATGGCACACAAAAAACCAAAACTTGTTAATGTTGCAGAACCTAACCTGTATCGGGATATTTTTCCTTACAGTGAACTGCCGCGAGTAGTATTCGACAAGACAAAAGTCGAGTATGATATTGGGGAGAAGATTTGGATAACCGATACAACATTTCGTGACGGTCAACAGTCCCGGCCGCCCTACAAGCCTGAACAAATTTTAAGGATATATGACCTTCTGCACGAGATAGACGGCGGCAGCGGTCTTATTCGACAATGTGAGTTTTTCCTGTATTCAAAACGTGACAGAGAAGCGGTAGAGCTTTGCAAAGGACGCGGCTATGAATACCCTGAAGTAACAGGGTGGATAAGAGCTGTAGGAGATGATTTTAAGTTAGTGTCACAAATGGAGCTGAACGAGACGGGGATTTTGACCTCGGCAAGTGATTATCATATATTCCTGAAGCTTCGGAAGACGCGTGCGCAGGCGATGGAAGGATATCTTTATGTCGTCAGGGCCGCTTTGGACAACGGGGTTATCCCGCGATGTCACTTTGAAGATATAACCCGGGCAGATTATAAAGGTTTTGTTCTTCCGTTTGCGGCTGAGCTGATGAAATTGTCTGAAGAATACAACAAGCCTGTAAAGATTCGGCTTTGTGACACACTGGGGTTTGCTTTGCCGTGGCCGCAGGCGGCTGTGCCCCGTGGTATCGGGAAACTAATTTATGGTCTTCGAAAAATCGGAGTACCCGGTGAAAGTCTCGAATGGCACGGCCATAACGATTTACACAAAGTACAAGTAAATGCAGCTACGGCATGGCTTTACGGCTGTAGCGCAGCCAATTCGGCTATATTCGGGGTCGGGGAGCGAACAGGCAATCCTCCTTTAGAGGCAATGATTATCGAACATGCTCAGCTTAAAGGAATGGCCGAGGGTGTCAACTATGCAGCCATAACGGAATTAGCAGAATATGCGGAGAAGGAATTAGGGTTTAAGATACCGTATAATTATCCTCTTGTGGGAAAGGATTTTAATGTTACCCGTGCCGGTGTTCATGCCGATGGATTATTGAAGAACGAGGAGATATACAACTGCTTTGACACTAAGAAACTTCTCAATCGTCCGGTGAGCGTGGCGATTACCGACAAGACTGGGGCGGCAGGTCTGAAACACTGGGTTGAAGCGAGATACCAAATTGAAATCGCCAAGCATAATCCCCGGATAACAAAAATAAAAAACAAAATCGACGCGGAGTATTCAGCGTACAGAGTGTCGGCGATATCAGATGAGGAAATGTTCGAATGGGTCAGGGAAGCCTTTGGGGATGATTTGCCGCCATTAAGAGAGGACAGATGATTATTGAGTATTGCGCCGGATAAAAAGATAAAAGCGGTACTGTTCGACCTTGGCGAGACTTTAGTGAACTTCGGCAAAGTCAAGCGGTTAGCTGTCTTTCGCGAAGGGGCGAGGCTATCTTATGATTTTCTGAAAAGCAAAGGCCAGCCGGTCGGTAATTTCGAGTACTACTGCTGGCGAAACCTATTCTCACTGCATATATGCCGGTGGTTATCCTCCCTAAGCGGAAAAGACTTTGACGCCCTGAGACTTTTAAGCAGGTCCGGAGCAAAAAACGGCATTAAACTCGACGAGCAAGAGTGGGAGCATTTCGCATGGCTTTGGTATGAACATTTAAGCAAGACAGGCACAGTTGAGCCGGATATCGTCGAGACTTTAAGAGCACTTAAAGAAATGGGGCTTAAGCTCGGGATAGTTTCCAATACTTTTGTGCACGGCAGCTCGCTGGAAAAACACCTCGAACAATTCGGGATACTGGAGTTCTTTGAGGTCAAATTTTATTCATACCAGTTCGAATTTCGCAAACCGGATGTCAGAATCTTTATAGAAGCCGTTGATAAAATCGGTGAGAGACTTCCAAATACGTTGTTCGTCGGTGACCGTATCAATAAGGACATCAAGCCGGCACTAATGCTCGATATGCAGGCTGTTCTCAAAGAAGCTTATACCAACAAGGGCAAGAAAGTTCCGAAGGGGGCATATAAAATAAATACACTGTCCGAACTGCCGGGTCTTATTGAAAAAATCAACAGCGGGGAAAAAACCCATCTTCCTGCAGAGAGAAAATAAACGGCGTTTTTTGTTTTTACATTTGCCTGTAGCGCGGGCCACCTGCACCTTCGGGGACTGTCCAGCGGATATTATCAAAGGGGCATTTGCGCTGACAGGTTTTGCAGTGCAGACAGTTTGAAGGATTGGCTGGTTTTAGCTGCCCGTGCACCGTTTCATATACACCTGCGGGGCAAAATGTGATACAGGGCATATCGAATTTGGGAGCACATTTTTGCTCACAGATATCGGGGTTTACAATCTGCAAATGGCTGGGCTGTTCCTCTCTGTGCTCCGTTGCGGCCATTGCCGTAAATGTGTCCTTGTCAAAATTCTGTTTTGGTTTCAGGCGGTAGCGGGCAACGGTCATCGCCTCATAATCTTTTTCAACTTGGAACTTCGGCAAAAGAGAACCAAGAACAGAAAGGGGCATACCCTGGAGAGGGCCGAATTTTGCAATAGTGTGGCGGAAGTTTTTCGCCGACTTCATTTCAACGTCGATATTCGAGGCGTCAACCAACTCGGTATACCTGGTCGCTGTTTTTTGCGGTTTATCCAAATTCTCGACAATGGCCTTTGCAGCAAGCATACCAGAGTCGATAGCATTGTGCAGGCCCTTTATTTTCAGCATGTTTACAAAGCCGGCACCGTCGCCGAGAATCATGCAATTAGCTTTGCCGATTGCGCCGGTTTGCGGGTCTCTTGGGACAGCGTAGTATCCGCCTTCCGGAATCATCTTTGCACCGGCTTCAACAACCGTTCCGCCATCGATAAACTGTTTTATAAAGCTGTGGTTTTTGAAAAGTGTCAGGGCATCCTGTGTATTAAAGTTTGAGTATTTCCAGTCTGCTCCGACAATCATGCCGACGGCAATGTGATCTTCTGCGACGGGATATGCGATTCCTCCTCCGAACATTCCGGGGCCTACGGCCGGAGTCCAGATTGGATACCCCATAGCGTGAATGACGCGGCCGTTACCAAATTTGGCGTATTGGTCACTGCTTACCTTTATTATTTCTTTGACGCCCACCGAGTAAAGCTGAGGCGATTGTCTTTTCAACCCGGCCATTTCTATGAACTTTTCGGTCAACAGGCCGTCACATCCCTCGGCGAGCACAATGAAATCAGCTTTTATGATTTCTCCTTCGACGTAGTTAGGCTGTTTTTGTCCCTCTTTATCAAGTCCCTGGTCAACGAGCTTTACTCCCTTGACGACGCCGGAGGAATCGTCGAGAACAATATCTTCGGCGGCAAAGCCGGTGAGGACTTCTGCGCCGAGTTCTTTAGCAATCCTTGCGAGCCATTTTGTCAGTTTGCTTATCGAAACGACATAATCGCCGTGGTGTATCATCTGGCCGAAACCCAATCCGAGTCTCTTTGCGAGCTTAATTGCAAAAATGATGTTAAAAGACCACGACTTGCCCAAAAAGAACATAACTTCGTCCCTGTCTATCGTCCGGGCCAAAACATCTTTTGCCTCGTCGCTTTGCTGCCAGTCGGGGACAGCCGAATCAAGCAGGTTATGCATCGGCTGAGCCTCGAGGACGGCACCGGAAAGATTGTGATTGCCGGGAGCGGGGGCTTTTTCTATGACGCAAACTTCTACGTCCGGCTTTTGTACTTTCAGTTGTATCGCAGCAGCCAGTCCGGCTGGTCCGGCACCGACTATCAGAACCTGCACATCGTTGTGGTTTTTATTATCCGACATTCGTATCCCGTATTTTTATATCAATAATCAATTGTCATTTTGCTTCTAATGCCTGAACAAGCTTTGGCACCGTATCTTCTACAGTTCCAACAATATAGTAATCGCTGTATTTGAATATGGGTGCGTTAGGGTCGCTGTTAACAGCAACGACGGTTTCGGTGTTTGCGACGCCTATCATATGCTGAATTGCACCCGAAATTCCAAGGGCAAAGTAAAGTTTAGGTCCAATGGCGGTTCCGGTCTGGCCGACCTGGTGTACGCGGTCAATAAATCCCTGCTCTACAGCGGCACGGGAAGCACCTCTTTCAACCTGCGTATCAAACTTTTTTCCCAAAGCATCGGAGAGTGAGCCGACAAGCCTTTCATAATTGTCACGGTTTTGCATGCCCTTTCCGCCGCTGACAATTATTTCTGCGCCGAAGTTCACGTCGCCGGTACCTAATTCAGTTTTTATAATCTTCAGGCTGATATCATCTTTCGTAAAAAGGACTTTGTGTTTTATGACTTTTCCTGTCCTGGAGTTATCAGGGGGCAGTCTTTTCATAACGCCCGGCCTTGCGGTGGCCATTTGAGATTTTGAACTCTTGGTGCAGATAGTCGCCATAACGTTGCCGCCAAGGGCAGGTCTGGTTTGAAAAAGTATTCCTATCTGCCCTTTTCGCGAGCTGTCCCTGATATCCAGAGAAGTGCAGTCAGCGGTCAGGCCGCAACCAACCCTGTATGAAACCAACGGAGCGAGCATTCTTCCCTGCGGGGTGGCAGCATAAAGCACTATTTGCGGCCAGTATTTACTAATCGCATCTGCAACGGCTTTGCGGTGTGCAGCGGGGTCAAATTCAGCGAGCAGTTCATCGTCAATAATGTAGATACTGTCAGCGCCTGCGGCGATTAATTCTTTTGCCATCGGCCCGACTTTACAGCCAGCCAAACATACACCCACTTTTGTTTCGAGAGAATCAGCAAGCTCTCGCGCCTTGCCGACAAGCTCGAAAGTTGCCGGATGTATGGTGTCTTTGCTGAGTTCGGCGACGACCCAAACCTCGCCTTTAAATGTGGGGCCGGTCAACTGTATGCCATTCAACATATCCTCCAGAGCCTTTTCATGGAAGTGCTCACCGGCGGCTGAGAGAATCTTTTGCCTGTTTGTATCATCAATGTGGCTAATATCGGTAATGCCGATTTCTTTTAGTGTGTCGGCCAGAATTTTGAAATCTTCATTTTCTTTTTTTGTACCCTCAAAACTTCTATCAAATTTGTCACTTCGGCAGTGAGGCAGAGTGTATCGGCTTTTATTTTCGGCAGTGCTTTGGCTGGTCTGGGCGGCGCTATCTTTGTAGCTATCGACAAGCAATCCGGCTAATGATTCGGCGTCAGAGGCCTGTTGGCATTTTCTGGAGCTTTTCCCCGGCGGAAAAACCCTTATCACACGTGTTTTTGAGCCTTTGACTCCTATGTGAGTTGCCCTGATATCTTCACTGCCCCAGTTAATAATCTCCATTTCGTTTGCCTTGCGAGTTTTTATAAAGGTGGCAAACAAGGGAAATTCATATTTTGCAACGGTAACAATAACGGGAAGTTTCTTAGCGGTAACGACCTGGCTGCCGCCACTGATAATGCGTGTGAATTCGAAGCGGTTATTTTTGAATTCGGCGGCTGTGGCGTAAGCTATGCAGGGCAGGTCCAGTTCTTCGGCGATTTGCGGGGGCACCTGTGCAGTGTCACCGTCCACCGACTGCATACCGCTAATGACATAATAATCGTCGCTTTCCTTGAGGATTTCTTTGACAATTTTTCTTATGGCAAATGCAAGAGGATTTGCCGTCGCCACGGTATCGGCACCTCCTAATGCCCTGTCAGTCAGCAGCACCGTGATATCGGCACATCTGCTCAAGCTGTATCGCAGAACCTCTTCAGCCATCGGGGGACCCATAGTCAGGGCGATAATTTTGGCGTTCTTATCACCGCTGTCAGCTCTCATGCGGTTGGCAAAAGCCAGGGCCTGTGAATCCAGCTCGTTGATTACACTGGCCAGACGGCTTCGGATGAGCGTGCCTGTCTCAGGGTCGAATGCATTATCGGTGATTTGTGTTACGTCGGGAACCTGTTTTACCAAAACTATATAGTTACTCATACTTAGTTGTCCGTATAACGTATTGCACTTTTTAAAAATGACGAAATGGTTATGATATGCTATTATTCGGCATCTGTCAAATGAAATGATATAAACCTGCTTTTTTAAGCTTTGAACAGGTTAGAAAAAGGGAAATGCTATGGGAAGAAAATCATTCGAACCGGCAGTTCGCGTGCAGGTTCTCAACGAGGAATCGATACTGAAAATTCATAACGCAGCCCTTG
>CAZTKW010000016.1:3345-17605 GCA_964614315.1 uncultured Pirellulales bacterium | reverse complement strand
ATCCGGAATGGATATTCTGTGATGATTTTGAAATAGAGCAGAATCTGAGTATTAATTACCAAGATAGGGGAAGTAATGGTATGTCCGTAACCACAAATGACCCTTTCAGTGGTTTATATTCTCTTGAGCAACATTATACCATCGGCCAGATTGATGCCGGTTGGGTTACAAGGTATATTGGGGACAATCCACATTTATCATCACCCGGAGACAAAATTGATGAGATCTATTACAGATTTTACCACAAGTTTGAAGATGGATTCACCGGTCTGCCCCCAAAAACGGCTCGTATAAAGATTTTCAGAACCTCAACTGACTGGAGTGGCGGCCTGGGTATATATCAATGGATAGACGGCAACGGCCCGCTTGTTGCAGACATAAGAACTTATGATGGAAGCGACTACGTCTGGTTGCCGGTAACGTCTTCAACTCTCGATTATTCCGAATCTGAAAACATTGGAAGATGGATTTGCATAGAAGTAAGAGTTAAATTAAACACCACCGGACAAAGTGACGGGGAAATTCAGTACTGGGCCGACGGCGAAGAAATCCTCTATGAAACCGGTTTGGACCTGAAAGCCGAATACTCGAACGGAAAGGGACTAAATATGATTATGTGGGATTGTTATTGGAATGCAGGCTCGCCTACAGAGCAGTCAAGATTCTATGACAATTTAGTCATATCCACAGCGCCAATCGGCCCGGTAAGTTGGTAAAGCCGTAGATATATTCTCACTTGGGAAATAATCGGCCATACAGAATCTGATTCTTGTGAATGGTCAACTTACGGCTGGCAACAGAGGCAAGAGCAGTAGTCTTTAGAGAATTCCGGCGTGTTATTCTTGAAGGAATCTGTTCCATATCGGCTGCTTTAGGTGCCATTAAACTTAAAAAGTATTGGGCCGGGCTGGATTCGAACCAGCGTAAGCTTACGCTAATGGGTTTACAGCCCATCCCCTTTAGCCACTCGGGCACCGACCCTTTTTGCCGGACATAAAACACTCTATGCCCCGCGAAAAACGGATTTTAAGCACTTTTGATTATTTTGCAAGAATAATTTAACATTTTCAATTCCAGCGTTCTTTGTAACAACTGTCTCTTTACAGGCCAGGGGATAAGTAGTATCATAACCGGTAACTTGCCGATGTAGCTCAACGGTAGAGCACAGCTTTCGTAAAGCTGAGGTTGAGGGTTCGATTCCCTCCATCGGCTTTGTGAGTCTTCAGGAAAAGTACAATTCGTTAAAGCAGATACTTAAGGGATTGGGCAGGGTTGTTGTTGCCTATTCCGGTGGTGTCGATAGTACATTCCTCTTAAAAGCAGCCGTCGATACGCTCGGGGCGGAAAATGTTCTGGCCTGTATAGGCATCAGCGCATCTTTAGCCAAATCTCAATACGCTCAGGCAATCGCCTGCGCCAAAGATATCGGCGCTGCGGTCAAAGAGGTTGAAGTGGACGAAGTGGCCGATCCTCACTATTCGGCCAACAAGGCGGACAGGTGTTTTCACTGCAAATCACATCTGTATCAGCTTTTCATCGATATTTCCGGAGAGCAGAATTTCAATCATGTGATTTGCGGCTGCAATTTCGACGACAAGGATGACTTTCGTCCCGGCAACCGGGCGGCGGAAGTTTTTAATGTCGGCTGTCCCTTAATGGAGGCAAAGCTGACCAAGGACGATATCCGTCAGTTAAGCAGGCAGCTCAATTTGGCAACAGCCGAGGTTCCGGCTTCACCATGCCTGGCTTCGAGAATCAGTTACGGCCTGGAAATCACTGAGCAAAGATTAAAACAGGTTGAGGAAGCCGAAGCTTTTTTGAGGACCCTTGGGTTTGTTGAATTTCGAGTCCGCCATCACGACAATGTTGCTCGAATTGAAGTTCACGCCGGGGATTTGGAAAAGATTATAACCGAATCGATTCGCCTCGAAATAGTCGAAAAATTAAAGTCGCTCGGCTTCAAATATATAACCATCGACCTCCAGGGTTTTCGCAGCGGCTCGTTGAACGAGCAGCTTACAGAAGAGCAGAAGAAAAAATCAGGTGCTTAAGCACCGTAGCGGAAAAAAGAAGTATAATAGACCTTGACGGGACATGTTGAATGAGCAAAATGCGGAGAAGGCACAAAAAGGGAACCTCAGAAAGGCCGGTTCATTCACCACGGCCCCACCAGCGAGGTAAAGAGCAAAAGACTTCTCAATCGTCTCTTCCGGTTCTTTTTGTTTGCGCTGTAATCCTTGTAACGACTTTGGTTGTTTACTGGGGATGGTGGCAGCTCGATTTTGTCAATATTGATGATAATGAGTATGTAACGGAGAATCTCGGTGTTATTGGGGGTGTAAGTTGGGAAGGTGTTAAGTGGGTTTTTACGAAGAGTTGTGCCGGTAACTGGCACCCTTTGACGGGTCTTTCTCATATGCTCGATTGTGAGCTTTACGGTTTAAAGCCGGCAGGTCATCATTTTACAAGTATTCTTTTCCACATTGCTAATTCCCTATTGCTCTTTTGGGTTTTTTGGAGGATGACGGGAAATTTATGGCCGAGCACATTTGTGGCGGCACTGTTTGCACTGCACCCGCTGCATGTCGAGTCCGTGGCGTGGGTATCGGAACGAAAAGATGTTCTAAGTACTTTTTTCTGGCTGCTGACGATGCTCGCATATCTTAGTTATGTACAGAAGCAGCGACTCGGCATGTATATGCTGGCGCTTTTGGCATTTGCTGCGGGATTTATGGCAAAGCCCATGCTGGTCACCTTGCCATTCGTATTGCTATTGCTCGACTTCTGGCCTCTGGACCGGATGCAACTGGGACAGGGGGGCTCTCCTGAAAAGAAAAATATAATTACACTGGTGAAAGAAAAAATACCGTTTTTTGTTCTTACCGGCATTTTCTGTGTAATAACAGTTTTTGCTCAACAGGGTGATGAGGCGGTAAAAGATTTTTCTATGCTCCCGCTGAAGTATCGTATCGGCAATGGAATTATTTCTTATTTTTCTTATATCTGGAAAATGTTCGTACCTGTGAATCTGTCGGTTTATTACCCACATCCCGGTGACGGCCTGCAGTGGAACAGGGTTGTGTTGGCGGGCCTGTTATTGACAGCTATATTTGCCCTGATAATTATCCACGGCAGACGCAGGGGCTGGCTTATTGTCGGATGGCTGTGGTATGTGGGGACGCTTGTGCCGGTGATTGGTTTGATTCAGGTTGGAACACAGGCGATGGCCGACCGCTATACCTATGTGCCTTTTATCGGATTGTTTATCATTGTTGCATGGGCTATGGCTGAACTTGCAGACAAATGGCGATATCGGAAAGTCGCTCTGGGGGTATCGGGAGCTGTTGTGTTGGTGGTTTTGATGATTTGTGCTCGCCGGCAGGTAGGGTATTGGCGTAACAGCATTACGTTGTTTGAACAGGCTATTGACGCCACGGGCGACAACTACATTGCGCAGTACAACCTGGCTTCCGCTTATGCAAAGGTGGGGAGGGTTGACAAAGCAGTTGAACATAATGCCGAAGCGGTGAGACTTGAACCTGTTTCTCCGAATGCACATCACAATCTTGGCGTGCAGTTGTTCAAACAGCGCAAAATAGAAGATGCTATCGCCCATTATAAGGAGGCGATACAGTTAGACCCTAAGCTGGCAAAAGCACACAACAGCCTTGGGGTGGCATTTGAAATGCAGGGGTTGTTAGATGATGCTCTCATGTGCTATTCGGAAGCGATTAGATTAAACCCTGACTATGCCAACGCTTACTTTGGAGTAGCGAGCGTTTTGACCAAACAGGGCAAAACGGCCGAAGCGATAGACGCATACCGCGAAGTGCTGCGGATTGAACCGGAAAACTTTATGGCAAAGCAGGGGCTTGAGAAGCTATTGAACAAACAATCGGATTGAGGCGTCTATTGTGGGATTTGACCTCAATAAAAAATACGGTGCAAGTTCTTTTTTATATATTAATATCCGATTGCACAGCCGTCCTTGCGCGGGTCGGAGGCCCCCATGTAACGGCGGGGATTTTCTTTTCGCCATATTGCCTGGTAGCCGCCGAAAGCACCTCTGCCCGGCTCGGTGGTGACAATTTTGTGTCCCATCTGGGCCAACTTTTGTTTGACCTTATCGGGGATGTGGCGTTCGAGGCCGATGTAGCCTCCATCGACCATTTTGCTTCCCGTCGGCTGTGAGCTTTCATAATGCCGAACTCTGGGCTGTTCACCGGCCTGCTGGGGTGACATACCGAAGTCAAGTATATTCATTAATACCTGTGCGTGTCCCTGAGGCTGAAATGGACCGCCCATAACACCGAACGAAAATACAGGCTTGCTGTTTTTGGTCATAAAAGCCGGTATGATAGTATGGAAGGGTCTCTTATGAGGCTCTAATTTGTTAAGGTCATTTGGATTCAGCGAGAAGGACTGACCTCGGTTCTGCAGACAAAAGCCCAGACCGTCAGGCACAAATCGCGAAGCCCATTCATAATAGATGCTCTGAATCAGCGAGACCATATTACCTTCTTTGTCCGCTGCCGTTAGGTACACAGTGTCGGAAGAGCCTTTCAGTCTGCCCGGCGTTACTTTTTGCGCCGCATGTTTGGGATTGATAAGTTTGGCGCGTTGTTTGGCATATTCTTTGGAGATGAGCTGCTTGACGGGGACGTTGGCAAAATCCGTATCTGCGTAGTAAACAGCCCTGTCCTCGAAAGCCAGCTTTTTCGCTTCGATAAAAAGATGCAGATGCTCGGCGCTGTTGGGCTGGAGTGAGCCGATATCGAATTGTTCCAGCATATTCAATATCTGCAAAGCTGCGATTCCCTGGCCGTTGGGCGGCAGTTCCCAGACATCATATCCGCGATAGCTGCTGCTTACCGGCTCGACCCAGGTATATGTATGGTCATTGAAATCACGAATAGAAAAGCGTCCCCCCTTGGTCTGTGAGAATTTTACGATTCTTTCTGCGATTTGGCCTTTGTAAAAAGCATCGGCTCCGCCTTTGGCAATGATTTCAAAAAAGTCAGCCAGGTCCGGGTTTTTGAAAATCTCTCCGAAGCGCAATGGTTTGCCTTCCGGCATAAAGGTTCGCCCAAAATTGCTGTCTTTTTCGGCGTCTGTTACCCAGTGGCCGGCTATCACCGGAGAGACAGGAAAACCTTCACGGGCATAATGGATGGGTTCTTCCAGAATCTTTGCCATAGTGAGACTGCCCATCCGTTTCAAAAGACTTTCCCATCCGCTTACACACCCCGGGACGCTCCAGGCCAGTGGGCTGAGCGTAGGAATTTCTTTAAGCCCCAGCGCCTCGGTTTTATCAATGCTCCAGTTATACGGTGACCGGCCGCTGGCGTTAAGGCCGTACAACTTTTTGTCTTTCTCAAGCCAGACTATGGCAAATAAGTCGCCTCCCGGCCCGCAACTCATCGGCTCAACCAGGCTTAACATTGCATTAGCACAAACAGCCGCATCTATTGCGTTGCCGCCGGCTTTGAGGATATCAATACCAGCCATACTCGCCAAAGGCTGGCTTGTGCACACCACTCCGTTTTGACAGGCCAACGTCGAGCGGTTTTGATTTCTTTCAATTAATTTCTCACTGTCGATAAACACTCCGCCACCTGTCGAGTTAGTTCCGGGGCCTTTTGCAAAAGACGAATTCAATCCCAGGACGGCTGAAGTACATGTGCCTCCGGCCAGCTTTAGAAATGAACGCCTCTTCATAGTTTATTTCCTTCTTTAGAAATTCCTCTTTATTCTGCATAGCTCAACCGGTCTGTCAAAAACTACGCCTTTTTACATGCCAGCTTAACATAATTCGGCAGCTCGCCAATCAAGGGCCTTATATAATCCAGAAAAGCATCCGTTATGAAATTGCCTTCGGCGTTAATAAATTCATCGGGCATTGGTTTTGCCTTGATGGCGACTTCTTTTAGAGGACAGGTGCCGGTGGTGCATTTATATTCACTCCCGGCCTGTCTTTCCAGCGTAACCATCAGGCCGGTCCTGCCTTCTTTTGCTAAATTCACCGCCGCCTGGCCGCACATATAAGCTTCGTCAATATCCACTTGCGTCGCTCTGTCGGCTGCACTCATCGGCAGGGACTCGGTAATCTCGAATTCGCCGCGCCAGCCAAACTCATCTGAAATTATTCTGTGCAGTGCCATCCCCACACTTACACCGCCCATAGCACCGAACTCGACATTATCGAATTTGTCGGTTGTCTTGGAAGCTGAAACCGGTGAGCCTTCGGCGAAGGTAATACCCTCTCCGCAGGCGATTGAAACGAAGCCGAATTCATCATAGCATTGTTTGACATCTTTGACGAATTTTTCTCTTTCGAAATCTCTTTCCGGCAGGCAGAGAATATGTGGAGCATCTTCGGGGTCTTTTTTGCCTACGGCTGAAGCTGCCGTGAGCCACCCGGAATCACGACCAATAGCCTGGAAAACAACAAACTGGTCAACCTTCTGCATATCTCTGGCCAGTATTCCTTCCTGCATCACCGAAAGGGCGATATATCTCGCCGCACTGGGGAAACCCGGAGTATGGTCGGTGCCGAACAGGTCGTTATCGACCGTTTTAGGAATGCCGATACCTGTCAGCTCGTAGTTTTGTTCTTTAGCATAAAGCTCAATGCGGGCGATGGTGTCCATTGTATCGTTGCCGCCGATAAGAAAAACATAACGAATATTTTTCTTTTTGAACATATCGAGAATTACCGGCAGGTCCGTATCCTGCAGCTTATGTCGGCAGCTACCCAGAGCGCTTGAAGGAGTGCGCTTGAGCCCTTCGATTGTTGCTGCGGATTCTTTACCGAGGTCGATTACATTGTCAGCCATAAAGCCTTCGATACCGAACCGCATACCCAATACATTTTCAATTGCCTCAAAATCTTTCGCCGCATTAATCACACCCGCCAGCGAAGAATTAATCACAGAAGTCGGCCCGCCCGACTGACCAATAATTGCATTACCTTTCAACATTTTCAAATAAACCTCCAATTAAATCTTTTTTTAACAGCATTTTCGGCTAATTGTATCAGTCTGAAAATAAGCTGTCCAGTTTCTTTGCCTTACCGTTGCTATAGAAGTATGGCCCTTTAATTTTTACAGTCCAGCCGAATGGTTTTTCCTGTTGCTGCAGAACACCTCGCTGCTTCAAGGATTTCCATCACCACCATATTATTTTCGAGACAGGACAGGCCTTCCGGCTTAATCTGCCCCCGCACCACTGCACCCAGATAGGATAATGGGTTATCCTGTGGCGGCTGTAGCGGTTCGGCGGAAATCCGTTTCTCAGCTCTGTCGTCGACCCGCAGACGTACAGACTGGTGCTGAACTGTGTGAACATAACCGGTTTGGCCGTAAACCTCCATATCTTTCCGGTCGAATGGCCAGTTCCAGGAAGCCTGCACAATTCCCTGTGCTTTTGGATAAGCCAGCAAAATGGTCGCTTCGTCATCGACCTTCGGATAAACCTCCGGTTTGATTTGCTGTGTAACAGCCGTTACAGAAATGGGCTTTTGACCTTCCATTAACCAGGTAATCAAGTTTGCACCGTAGCAGCCGAAATCAGTCAAAGCGCCGCCGCCGTTCAGCACTGGGTCGGTAAGCCATTCGAGAAACTCTTTTGAGCAGCCTATCTCCTTTGGCCCCCAGTGACCGGCGTGAACAACAATCTTGCGGATATCACCGATGGCCTTTTGTTTATGAACAACCGAGTAAGCCTCTTGGTTGCTCCGATACCATGTAGTCTCATAGTTGACAAGCACATCAATGTTGCCTTCTCTGGCAGCCTTTTCAATGGCACGGGTATGCTCCATATTAACAGCCAGCGGTTTTTCCATCATCACGTCAATGTGACGTTTGGCACAAGCCTCCACTACCCGCCGATGTTCGAAGGTACTGGTGAATACAACAACCGCCTGCGGCTTTGTCTTATCCAGCATTTCTTCGAGGTTAGAGTAAAATAGCGAAGAATCAAGTTTGTGGTGTGCAGCGCAGTTCTTAGACAACTCCCGGTTTGGCTCAAAGACGCCAACTATTCGCATATCTTGACGGTCGCACAGGCGGTATAGAAAATCCGAAGCGTGTCCGTGTACCAGACCGACCACACCAATCCGCAGGATGGATGTCTCAGTATCTTTCTGCTTTGGCGATTTGTCTTTAATATTACTTGTTGTTTGGCCAACTGATATCGTTAATAAAATCAAACAAATTCCCAACGCAAGTAATTTTGATTTCATAACTATCCCTTCGATTACTTTTTTATGCTTTCATTGAGCGTCCCTATTTTTCTGCTGCTTTGTCAAGTTCCATAATAGCCTGTGCGCAGGCCTTTCTGAATTCGTCATTGTCAAGCCAGCCCGGTTTTCTCTTTTCGTTGATTTTTATACCGCTTTCAATTTTACTTAGAACCGCTTTTGCTTTTTCGACTATGCCGGAGTCAATGCCTGTTTTATTTTTCACCTTTTCGATTCTGTTGTATAGGCTCTGGCAGTAGTAAAAATCGTCGGCCCCTTCTGCACATCGTATAAATGCAAGCGTTGGAATAGGCCCGTCCTGTCCGTAGTAAAGTACACCGGTATCGGGCTCGCGGCCGTCAAGGTCAAAAAACTGGAAACCATGCTGGATATGAAGATGCCACTGCTGGCGTCCCTTCACTCCCTTCCTGAATTCGCTCCACTGGTATGCCCCGAATGAATATCGCGACTGGCCCTGATTGTAAATATAGACCTCTTTTCCCATATTCCCCGCCTGTTCCATAACAGACTCGTCATGATTATTAAGAGAACTGGCGTCAAGCGCTTCGAATATCCATTGGTGATAATTGTCGGGGTCTCTACCTTTCCTGTACGAAACCGAAAAAGCCCCTCCTGTTTTTGCCCACGACGAAGCCTCCTTGATGGCATTTATCTGCGCAACCTGTCTTTTTGCATGTTCGACGTTTCGTGTCTCGTCCACAAGGTTGTACACGCTGGCAAGCCAATTTTGTTCTTTGGCATGTTTCTCGACAGCATCAAATACGTTGCGTAAAAGCTCAACATATGAAAGTCCGGTTTCACGTTCGTATTTACCAAAAAACCCCTCATCCTTCGCATAGCCGATATGAGTGACTCCGAGTCCCCCATAGCCCCATCCTTCCTGTGCATATCCGGCTTGCTTTAACATCTTCATATATTTGTCGGCTCCGGCCAAATCCAGTTGGGGTGTACCGTCTTTTGCAAAGCCTTTCAATTCTATACGGGAGCCGCCGCAGAATGAGTTGAAACCGAAATCTCTCAGCATCTTAGCAACCTTGATGTCCGGAATAGTACCGAAGAAACAGAATACGTATTCTGACTCGTCAAGAGTAAACGGATATACGGTGAGAGAGACGTTGATGGTTTCGTCAATAGTGCCGTTCTTGCTTTTGAGGCGGATAGTTCCTGTATAATCCCCCGGCTCAGTATTTTCTGGAATATGGGCGATAACAAAAAACTCACGGGTAATACCATCCGCCAGCTCGACGATATCGAACTTTTTAAGAATCTGCGGGATAATCCGGTAGTCGATTTGGTTAAATCCCCGTCTGGAAAGATGTCGAACCACCCGAACGTCGAAGTTTTCTTTGCCGAGGACTGTGTTTGTACTTTTAAAATCGCTGACTTCGACTTTTGCCGCACCCAGATTTTTTAGCGGCCGCACGCCAAAAGTCACCGGCTCATATTCGCCAAGAGAGGCATATATCGCTTTCGTGCGTTTTATCTGCTCCGACTCAGGTATGGTTGTCTGGTAGGTGTCCTGTTCGTAATCGGTTAAAAAGAAGATATACCCTTTGTCTTTTTCTTTTTGTGAAATGGCTTCAAGCGTCCCGCCTGCCGGCATATCCTGTTCGACTGCAGCTACAGTAAATTCTTCCCGCTGTTGTCTTACGATTTCATTGCAGAACTCTGCACCCTCTTTCTTTTTAGCAGCAGGGTATATAATCACGCAGGCCACATTTGATGACCGGAATTCGTCGGCATGCCATTTCAAATTAAGCTGTCCGTCATTCACTTTGACCCTGAAGCTTTTGGGCTCGAATATCTTCTCCATATAGAGTTCCCAGAAATCCTGTCCCATCAAAGGTTCCACGTTCTCAAAGAGATAATTCGGCTTCCAGTAATTGCCGCGCCTTCCGAGGTTTTCCGACCATTTTATTTCCCCTTCCGCTTCTATATGCCGTTTGGTATGCTTGATGGCCTGCCCTCCCCAATAGCCGCAATCACTATACACCGTAAAAACATTGTAGATGCCGTTTGGAAGGTCTATGACAAATTCGTAATCTGTCCACGAACTCGACATCGAAACCCAGTCCCTGTAAAGCACGCTCGGAAACCCATCGTCAATGGCATCTCTTGAAGAGCCCAGCGGTTTTTTCAAACCGTACCCCTTGTCCTTTGAATACTCCGTGTTCCACGTAACTGCAGTGAAACCAAGCTGCAAATTCTGCTGCTCTGGACCGAAATCAAAGGCCCTGATAAACTCCGGCAGCTTTTTATTTATCAGCCGGATATTGTCTAAATAAATCGCCTTTTCTCCCTTATCACCGCTTCTTCCTATCCCCATGTCAAATCGCACTATTTGGGCGGGATTAATAACATTCTTTAGATTATTGAACCTGCTTCCAAGTTCTCCTCTGTAAAGCCCTGTTATTCCCAGAGTAAATGTGTACCTGCCCGGTGGAAGCATATGGCTTCCGTTGTATCTGTCCCAGTATTGCGTCCCTGCCTCGACACAATCTTTATCGATGAGCAGAATATGTAACGGCTGGCTCTTGCCCGTTGTATTATTGAAATCTATCGCAATTGTATCATAACCTGACCAATCGCCTGCAATCCTGCTCATCTCCGACAAAGATATATACGTATAAGGATAAACCTTAACCGAGGCGCTGCCCAGAAGGGGCGATTCCTGCGAAACTCCCAGGCTTCTTCCCTCAGGTTTATTCCAATGCCTTATATCATCGCTCTTTTCTATATCTGCAAGCAGCTTTTCCTCTCCATGTGCCGGAAAAATATTAAAGCTGCAAAGAAAAACAATGATAAATAAAGATATGAGCCTTTTCATAATAGTACCTGCCTCCCTTAAAAATTATTAACTTTTAGAATGATAACAGACAGTGCCAGATATACATATAGGCCAGTGCCTCGTTGTCTTCCCAGATTTTGCGGACGAGTTCTTTGTCCCCTGAAATCTCACCCAGTTCCTTTAGCTTCTCTTCCCACCGGATACAGATACCCGGCTGGGATTTTGCCTCTTCCTGTTTGCTCATTCGATTAACTCCATCAATACACCCCGTATTCACGGGTGAACTCGGTCATAGCCCTGATGTTTTCAATGCTGGCGTCGTTCTGGATAATAGCGCTTGCGTCCATTATATATCCGCCGTCGCCTGCTACGCCGTCAATCACTTTTTTACAACGCTGCCGCACATCATCGGCCGTGCCGTAGCTAAGCAGGGCATTGTCGATGCCGCCGCTGATGCAGAACTTGTGACCAATCGCTTTGTGGACTTCAAAAATATCAGCCTTATCAACGTGGTATACAATACTTTTATCAGGCAGCTCGGCAAAGGATTTCAAATGGGCGTTCCAGTCGCCCTCGGCATAGAACAGTACCTGATGTCCGCGGGCCCATATTTCTTCTATAATAGGCTTAAGTGTCGGCCAGTAAAATTTGTCGAAATGCTCAGGCGAGATAAATGGGACACACCCCCGATGCATCCAGAATCCTATGGGAACGTTCTTGTCCGGGTCTGCACCAGATAGCGCGACGTGTAGGAGATGCGGCATCAGAGCCTGGCAGGCCGCCATGACTTTTTCCGGTCGTTCTCGTAAATCGGTAACGAGCCCAAGATAGCCGCGAAGCTTGTCGGCCAGAATATCGAAAGGCGCTTTTAGAATACCCGCAATAGCTGAAACCGTACCTGATTCTGCACGCAGTAAAGCGTTCTGCTGGCCGAATGAATTAAAGTAGCTCAGCATTGCCATACCACCCTTTAGAAATGAAAGATTATTGCGGTATGACGTTGGTTGCCCCATTTCACTTACATCTGCAGATACGCGCGGCAGCCATACGTTGAACAAAAAACCGGTCGGGTCCTCGATAAGCTGGTCGTATTCCTCCGGCTTCATAAACGCCGCTTCTTCGGGCGGCTCGCGATATTGAAAACCCGTGTCAGCCGGAACATCGATACCCGGCACCCCGTAGTATTTCAGCCCGATGGCCTGTGTCAGCCCCGTCCAGACGTAAACCATATTGCCGACCACTGCGTCCCAGTCGAAATCGGCGGCGCACTTGCGGACGGCGGCAAATGCTTTATTGTAGTCGTGTGTTACTTCCTGGCAGGTATATCCTGCATATTTAGCGGTGAATTCGGCGACAAACGGACGAATAGGAATCTTGTCCGGTTTTTCGTTACGCATCGCCGCGGTATAGCGGCCGAGACGTTCGATATATAGCTGTTCGGTATCTTTAACCATCTGTGGCAGTTGTTATACCACATTTGGTTTTATTATTCAACTCCCACCAGCCAGTTATCGGTCAGGCCCTTCAAATCATCAAGGTTTACATCATCCAGATGGTTGAAATCCGCCCCGCCGCACCAGTCGTTTAACTCATTACAGCCGGTTTGCCCCCAGTGCAGCGCAAACTCCGCAAAGTCATCAAAGTCCACATCGCCGTCGGGCTCAGAATCACCGGTAAGTGCCGTTGCATACGTAATGATAAGTTTAGGCCTTCTCGTATTATCCGCCACTTCCGAAGAGGCAAAATACCTGCAACTGTCTCTGGTAGCCACAGCATCCGAGTTGACCATCATACCGAAATTAGTGGATGGATTGCTCACCCATTCCTGCATCATAGCGGCCACGCTCCAGCTTTTATATTCATTGTTAACACTATTGACCGCCTGCGTATCTTCAGCGGCCGCAATATCACTTTGTCCGCCGTCGGCGCCGCCCGTCCAGCTATTGACGCCATCGTATGTCTCCCAGCTTAGAGTCGCAATATCAGGATTCACGTTTATAATCTTGTGTACCGGTATATCGTAAAGCAAATCTTCGCCGGAACCTGTCTGGTACAGATAAAGCGTTGCTTCGGTAACCGTCGCATCGGGCGGTATGGCCGACAGGTCCCATTTGATGATAATATTATTTGCTATAACATTGTCGGGCCAGGTATAAGTATTTAACTGAACATCGCTTGAGAAATTTGTGGAAAAGCCGGCCCTCGACCAGGTATCGGCCACGGTGCCGGGATAGTTACTGTCGACTGCGTCGCCGAATTCCTTTGTTACTGTGGAGCCGCCCAGCGGTTTATAAATTGCGGTAATTGTGGTGGGCTGTGGCGGCATTGTAATCGTGGTCGAATCGCTATAGACATCAGCAATACCGGCTGTATCACCGGCCCAGTGGGAAAATTCCTCTCCCGGCGGTGCAGCATCCGCAGCGATGGGGACCACCTCGTCTTCTTCATATAAACCATCGCCGCTGCCGCTGTTTACAGTCAGCAGGTACGTTTGCGTTCCTGTATAGGTTGCGGTAATAGTAACATCCTGTGCAGGCATTGTTATTGAGGTATTTGCTGAATATATGCTGGCTATGCCGGTCGTATCGCCCGTCCATTCAGCAAATGTCAGGCCGCTGATAACATCGGCGCTGATGGGGACCACCTCGTTTTCCTCATAAGAGCCGTCGCCGCTGCCGCTGTTTACTGTAAGTGAATAATGAGCTGCACCACCAACACGGTAATTGGCGACCGTCAGGTCGTCAAGCCAGAAGGTCTGGTCAACGGGAGAACCATCGCCTATATATGGTGCAATCATGAACTGATTATATCGCATACCCGGATGCTCTCCGGTCCGCAGCATTACATCCTCATGGTCGATTATCAATTCACCGTCGTACCAGTATTTTACATGGCCGTCCGCTATTCCGTTACCATCAACAATGTTGTTCATCTGGAAGTATGCCTCGATAAAATGCCAGTCATTTTTGTAATAAGGCCCCGGGCTGTCCTGGAAGTAAATACTGCCCGCTTTCCATTGTTTGCCATTCCAGTGCACTGAACCATTAAGATAGCATGTGCCGTATCCGTGCCCATCGCTGTCACCGTTGCAGCCTGCAATCGCCCTTTCTTCGGTGATATCTGTCAGGTCCACTCCTATATTGTCTTCGTCGATGTTTTTGCCGTCCTGGATGGCCAGCAACGGCTCGCCCTCGTTCGTCTCTATATACAAA
>CAZTKW010000016.1:0-3335 GCA_964614315.1 uncultured Pirellulales bacterium | reverse complement strand
AAGTCGAATAGGTGTATGCAGGGCCTACCCACTCGCTATCCAGGTTTGTTACGACATTGAATTGGTGTGGGTGATAGGACAGGTTCGACCCCGTCCAGCTTGTACTGTGCTTGATATAAAAGCTAAGGTAGAAACTCTCGCTTTCGGGAAAGAGCTTTCTCATAGCACCGCCGGGTGATGTTGCTCCAACGTTAAAATGATACTCAGCCGAACTTGTACTTCCGGGAATGTGCTCGGTTGTTGAGCGCAGTATCGTCCCGTCGTACCATCCTCTTGCGCCGAAGTTGCCGTCTTCAAAAAGTTCCGTAAAGAATATTTCGTCGGCGGCCTCACTGTAGCCGACTATCCCTGAAACCAGGATAAGCACTGTTAAACATAATAGTTTTTTAGGCATAGAACTCCTCCTTTGGGCCTTCACACATCCTTTAGCGGCTTTGCCGGCGCCCTGAAAAAAATCATTGCTGGTAAAGCCATATTTCGTCGAAGTACACCTGGCCGCTCCCGACAGGGCGCGGATTGACACAATCGCCGACGCCGACTTCGAGAGTTTTAACATTAGTCATATCGAAGGACGGATTATCGTCAAGGAAGTGCTGAAGGTCGATATTCCACTGCCGCCACTGCTGAAGTTCCAGGTCGCTGATGTCCCACGCATCGCTGTATTTGACCACGGCCTGTGCGTCGCTGTTATCTATTAATCTCACATATATCTCATCGATACTCGGATAACCTCTAAACCAGAGAGACAAACTTTTCGCCGTACCGCCGAGCGTATAATCCCGAGGTGCATTCGTTCGGCTGACCCCGCAAAAATAAGGTTCATAATTATTGTCCGCCCAGATCCTTAGCGATTTGAAGCCTTTGTAAACAGTCATATCCTCAAGATAATAATAACCTGCGGTGGCCCCGGTCGGCTCCCATGTGTCCTTGAAAGGATTATGACCCGTGAGAGTGCCCGTATAAAATTCGAAGCTATCCAGCAGGTAATCAGGCTCTTCTATCAGCCAGTTCTCCGCGATAACTCCAAGGTCGGACTCGTCAATTACCCCGTCAACAGGCTTGGAAATCTCATAGTCAAGACTCCATTGGCCCTCGCCGAGCTCACTGCGCCAGGCCGGCGCAAATTCGGCATAGTCTTCAAGGTCCACATCCCCGTCGTTATTGATATCGCCCGGAATCGGCCTTGAATCGGCTACCGTCAGGTTATCGACCCAGAACGTCTGGTCGACAGGTGAACCGTCGCCTATCCAGGGGGCAATCATAAACTGGTTATATTTCATAGTCGGATGCTCTCCTGTCCGCAGCATTACATTCTCGTGGTCGATTATCAGTTCGCCGTCGTACCAGTATTTTACCTGCCCGTCGGCTACCCCGTTGCCGTCAACAATGCTGTTCATCTGGAAATAGGCCTCGATGAAATGCCAGTCGTTTTTGTAATAAGGCCCGGGACTATCCTGGAAGTAGATACTGCCCGCCCGCCATTGTTTGCCGTTGCTATAAGTAGGGTAACTTCCATAACAGGAACCATCGCCGTGACCGTCGCTGTCGCCATTGCAGCCGGCTATCGCCCTTTCTTCAGTGATATATGTCAGGTCAACATCTTTATTATCAGGGTCGACATTTTTGCTGTCCTGAAGGGCAAGCAAAGGCTCGCCTTCGTTTGTCTCAACATACAGAGTCGAATAGGTATATGCCGGACCTACGTATGCAGTGTCCATATTTGTTACGACATTGAACTGGTGCGGGTGATATGAATGGTTGGAACCGGTCCAGTTGGTGCTGTGCTTGATATAAAAACTAAGATAGAAGCTCTCGCTTGGAGTAAACAGCTTTCTCATCGCACCTCCGGAAGTCGGTGTGGTTGCTGTTGGGAGAAAATGATACTCAGCCGAACTTATACTGCCCGGAATATGCTCGGTTGTTGAGCGTATCGTGGTTCCGTCATACCAGCCCCTTGCGACGAAGCTGCCATCGTCAAAAAGTTCCTCAAAGAATATTACAGCGCCGTCGCTGCTGCCAACAACACCCAATATAAAAACAAGCCAGAATAAATATACTGCTTTCTTAAACATTTTATCGACCTCCTCAAAGAATTATCATTTCATCATTAGACCTGCAATAGAATCGTTCATACATACGAGTACTAAAGGGAGCAGGTATCAGTTAGTTCGCAGCGTTTAGCCAATTATCCGTAAAGGCATCAAGGTCAAATCCATTAATAATTCCATCAGGCGGCTGGGAAATCTCGTAGTCAAGACCCCATTGGCCTTCGCCGAGCTCACTTAACCAGGCTGAGGCAAATTCGGCAAAGTCTTCAGAATCCACCTTGTTATCGTTATTGATATCGCCCGGAATCGGCCTTGAATCCGCAACTGTCAGATTATCAACCCAGAACGTCTGGTCAACGGGCGAACCGTCGCCTATATATGGTGCAATTAGAAACTGATTATATAACATACCCGGATTCTCTCCGGTTCTGAGCATTACATTCTCAAAGTCGATTATCAACTCACCGTCATACCAGTATTTTACGTGGCCGTCCGCTATTCCGATTCCTCCTACAATGCTGTTCATCTGGAAATACGCCTCAATAAAATGCCAGTCATTCTTGTAATACGTCCCCGGGCTGTCCTGGAAATATATACTGCCTGCCTTCCAGCCTTTGCCGTTGCGGTGGGTAGAGCCAGCCGAATAACAATCATCCGGTGCGGTCATGTCGCTGTTGCCGTTGCAGCCTGCTATAGCCCTTGCTTCGGTAATACCGGTCAGGTCAATCCCTATTTTGGTTTCGTCTATGTTTTTGCTGTCCTGCAGGGCCAGCAAAGGCTTTCCCTCGTTTGTTTCTATATACAAAGTTGAATAAGTATATGCCGGTCCTACCCATACGCTTTCCATGTTTGTCACAAAATGAAACTGGTGTGGGTGATATGGTCTGTTTGAGCCAGTCCAGCTGGTGCTGTGCTTGATATATAAGCTGAGATATACATTCTCGCTTTCAGGAAACAGCTTTCTCATCGCACCGCCAGGTGATGTTGCTCCAACGCTAAAATGATACTCAGCCGAACTTATACTGCCCGGAATGTGCTCGGTAGTTGATATTTGAGTGTTTGTATTATCGTACCAATCTCTTGAGCTGAAGTTAGTATCGTCGAAGAGTTCCTCAAAGAAAATTACAGCGCCGTCGGAGCTGCTGATTATCCCTGAAAATAAAACCAGAACTGTTAAACATAGAAGTTTCTTACACATCGGACTCCTCCTTTGGAATTTCCTGTTGTTTATACAAAAATAATTCTGTTGAATCTGTAAAACTGTATTATACTTAAATTCTTAGCGAA
>CAZTKW010000015.1:0-17769 GCA_964614315.1 uncultured Pirellulales bacterium | reverse complement strand
GGCCCTCAGGTTTGACGGTTCACTCGTGACCTGGGGTCTCAATAAGTATAACCAGTGCGACGTCCCCGCAGGAAACAACTTTGTTGCTATTGCCGGTGGCGGCTATCACAGCTTGGCACTTAGGGCCGATGGTTCCCTGGTTGCCTGGGGTGACAATACCTATGGACAGTGTGACATGCGTTCAGGCAATGACTTTCTTGCCATTGGATGTGGTTTTTGGCACAGCCGGGCTTTTAAGTCCGATGGTTCTGCCGTTGTCTGGGGCAGAAGCGAATACGACCCGGGATTGTCTTCAGGTAAAGACTATGTAGCTGTTGCTGAAGGCGGTTTCCACAATTTAGCTCTTAAGTTTGATGGCTCGCTGGCAGCCTGGGGCCTGAACAAGCATCAGCAGTGTGACGTGCCTGCTGGTAACAATTTTGTCTCCATTGCCAGCGGGGGCTACCACAGTCTTGCTCTTAGGTGCGACATGTCAAATGCGGTTTCGGACCTTCCCAAATATCAACAAATCGATATGTTTGTAGGCAAAGATGTTGTCGCCATTGCCCGTGGTATGTATCGCAGTATTGCTTTTGTTGGTGAACCGGTTGTGCTGTTGGTGCTCGGCCTGGCTGCGGTGATATTGTTTTGGAAACGCCAAAAGGTCCAACAGCAACCGAAAAAGCATCGTTAAACCGCCCTAAGAAATCACCAAAAACCCTCTAAACACGCCCATAACTCCATAGAATGGCCAAAGGACTATAAGCAGTCCTTTTTTAGATACCAATTTATTTGGCTTTAACAATTCTTGGGTTATACTTTATTTATAAGTTCAATCGGCCCTGGAGTTGTTCCGATAAAATACTTGAAAGCCAGGGAAAACTCATTGTATCGAGATTAAGTTGGGTAGAAAATGGGAATTAAAAATCTTAACGAAGATGTTATTCTCGTAACTTTGCCTGAAGAACCGCATTTAAGCGATGAACTTGAGACTATCAACGGAATCATCGGTAAAAGATGTGACCGAGACGTGGTAATTGACTTTTTGAGAGTCAAAACGCTCACTTCTTCCAGCATCTGCAACCTTATCATACTACACAAGTTCTTAGCAAAATGTGGCTACCGGTTGATATTGTGCAATGTTTCGATGCTGATAAAAGGCATTTTTGCTGTAATAGGCCTTCAGGACTTCTTTGAATTTGCTCAGGACCGGTACACTGCACTGGATTCCATCCAGCAGACCTCTTGAGTAAGTAGCAGCCCCCCGAACCGATGACATCTTTGCTCTGGATTTATTCAGGACCAGCCTGATTGATATGGTTGCTGCAGCTTGATTGACAAAGTCAGAAATTATTCATTACAGCGGCTGTGTGTATTGCAATAAACATCAGATAATCCAAATCACTCAGGCTGTAGTGTTCCTGTATCATCGCATTGTCCACGTACAGCACGCCGAAACAGCCGGTCGGTCGCATAATAGTTGCTATCAGAGCCGAACGTATTCTTTCCTTCTCTTCCATCTGTGCCGAGACCCGCGGCAGCACTAACGACTGGCCCTTTTCAACCGCTTGATTTATCTTTTCACTAAGCGGCAAATCGCTCAGTTGCACCGGCTGGCCGTCGCGTCTTTTGCCGGAGTGATATTTCATCGGCCCCGAAGGGTCATTTCGCAAAGCACACCAGACGCGAAGAGCCTCAAACTGCTTCAACGTAATATCCAGTAAGGTCAGCAGTAATTCGTCGATATTACTTGCTTCGCAGATTGCCTCCGTAGCCTGTGAGAAATCTGTTAACCTCCTGGCCGATAATCTCATAGCCGGTGCATGGGCGGCGTCGGGTTTTCTTACCACAGTCTCGTGACGGGGGGTTGTAAGCGTTGCTTCCAGATTAAGTGTATCTGCCATACGTGAGTCAGTTGCATCAGTTGTGGCATCCAGATTGATTTCGATAGTATAATCGCTTATACGAAGGCAATCGCCGGTTTTAATTTCGCTCTTTTCTATCAGATTGCCATTCAGATATGTCTTGTTAGCCGACTTCTTGTCCTCTACAATCCATTTCCCGTCCTGGTCGGTGAAAATTACGGCGTGTTGTCTCGAAACCGCTTCATCGCTTAAAACAACTTGGCAGTTGCTTTGTCTTCCGATGGAAATAGGCCCTGAAGAGAATCGAAAATCATTGATAACTTGCTCATCTCGTCTCACAGTTAAGCGCATAGACTATCCTCCTGGCATTGACTTTTCGTCATATTGATAATATGATTCTAAAATAATGCGACATATTTGTCAACTTAATGTTTATTTTCACCGCTAAGTTTGCCAAATACTCGACAGAACGTCCTTAAAAGTTGTTAAAATCAGGCATTTTGCAGCAGAACGAGGAATAAATTTCCACAGGCATGAAAAAATGGGAGAGCCTTTCGGCTCTCCCTTTATTTTTGTGGCTCTTTCCTTTTTTGGGTTTTAGCTTCCTGCCTGCTCTGCCCGGATTTCGCTCTGCCTTGTATGCTTTTTATGAAATAGGCATCACAGGTTGAAACTAATATGGCCGTATTGGCCACTTTCCAGAGCCACCATTTTATTCACTTTTCTATTAATATTGCTTCGACAGATTTGGCTTTTTCTCTTGAGCTTTTTTGGGCCTCTGCCAGGCCGGGATATACTCTCATTTTAACACAGGTAAAGATGACGCCAAGTTAAAAAATTGCCGCTTTTTACTACTCCCCCCAAATTCCGGCCTGACCCCTTAAAGGCTCCTTCCTTATCCTCTGTAAACTACCTGGTTTAACCCCGATAATAATAATTTGCCCCCTAAAAAAAAATTTCAAAATATCTAAAAAAGCCGGTATTTTTTTGCCACAAAATTTATTTTCTTAACAGGCTCAATATAATAATCTTCCCGGCTGGAATGCGTGAGGTAAATGGATAACACTTTCCATTTGAGGGATTTAGCATTCATCACGATTGGCCTGATTGCCGGACAGCATCGAGATTTTCCCAGTATTGAGCCAGGGCTTTGGAGCCTTTTGGTGTAAGTTGATAGCTCGTATTTGGGATTTTGCCCTTAAAGGACTTTTTGATTTTGAGGTAGCCTGCGGATTCGAGTTTTTCGATATGCCGAGACAGGTTCCCCCTTGTCAGGCTAAGGGTCTTTAGCAGAAAGTTAAAATCCGCCTGTTCAATCCCGGATAAAATCATCATAATTCTCAACCGTGCCGGCTCATGAATAACCTTGTCAAACTCCATTAGCTGCATCTCCTTCAAGATGTGTAATGCCCTTTAGCTTTTTCAGTGCGTAGCGGCTGTAGATATGACCGGCAAGGCCGCATAGAATTCCATATCCTACTGTTGGTATTAACACATCGAGAAATATCCAGGGCCTTTCGAAGTGAATAGGTACGCCTGCAACGATCAGGATAGCGTGAATAGCATAAAGGGTTGGCCAAAGCAGTGCTAAAGGACTAATTATGGGTCTTTGCCAGAGATACAGAAAGACGAGAAACGGAACAACATACAGCGCTGAGACCGGCTGCATATATTTAATCGACAGGTAACCAAGAAGACCTAATATTACTGATATAAAAACACAACTGACAAATACCATTGCAACAACATATCCAACCCATTGCTTTTTCTTTATTGTTGCCGGGACAGAAATCAAGACATGGCCTTCTCTGTTGTATAACCCTCTACTTATACGCTCGATAAATTTTCCACCCCACTTTGGAACACAGAAAAAAGCCAAAGATATCATCGCAACAGCCAGCACAAAAATACAAATCCAGAACAGAACCAAGTTTCCTGACATATATGCCTTACCTCCAAAATATGAAGGGATTGCAATGCTTGCAAATAGGCATAAATTGATCGCGAGGGCAATCAGAACAGGGATGGTTCGGTTTTGGGCATACTTGCGTGTCCATTTCGGAATCTCTTTGAGTTTTTCTGTATCCTGCGATACTTGATTTTGTTCTGTTTCCATGATATCGTTTCCTTTCCTGCTTTGAGTTTCTTTTTACGTTGTATACAATACCACAAACTTATTTGCAATGCAAACTAAAAATGATGAAATTTAGAAAATTTTTTCTAAAACCCGGTTTTTACCCTAAAAACGAAGTATTTTTTTACAAACTATCCTGAAGCCGAATTCTATCTGTGCGATTCGCCCGCATAGTCGAACCGCTCCAAACGTGATGTCCTGTTCTTACCAGGTGTTTAGCTCGGCACCTTTGAAACAATTTCCTTCATCTCGGATGAATTAAACGCCCGCAGTGTCTCTGTCCTGACGTTTCCTAACGACCCGAGCTTCAGCATCACCGCGGTAACGGCCTCGTCGTTCGGACCTTCCATGATAACCACCACATCATGAGAGCCCATCGTCCAGTAGATTTCCTTGACCGTCACGGCTGCCTTTTGCGCCATTGCCTTAAACAGGCCGGCCCTGTCGGCGGTTGTTTTGAAATCCTGAATGCCCTGTTGGGTGAAATCCACAAGTGCAATGAACGTAGCCATAATTTAATTTCCTTCCTGTTTTGCTGATTTACCACATTCTTTATTAAAAGCCTGCGCTGCTTATACAGGCAGCTTTTCGTTTTCAATCAACCACTCAACCGCCTCCTGCACAGCCTCCAGCGAGCTGTAACGCGGTTGGTAACCGAGCAGACGCCGTCCTTTTGCGATGCTGCAGTTAGGACTGTGAGATATATGGTCCCAGGTTGCCAGGGCCTCTTCTTTAGAAACGGTTTTGCCCCACTTTTCCCACGCCAGAAATCTAAGCTGCCCGGACTGCCCGAACCAAAGCCTCATAGCCTCGGCGTAACCGCGCAAAGTCAATGCCGCCGGAGATACCACGTGGAAACTTTCGCCCATCGCAGCGCTCCAGTTGGCCAGGGCCTTCATAAATGCCTGCGCCACGTCGTCGGCATGAACATGGTGCACAGTCTCCATCCCCAGGTTCGGCAGCGTCACCCCCTGCCCCCGGGCCAGCCGGGAAAAAACCTCAACGTTGAAGTTGCCCGCCGGATTCACCGGTACCCAGCCCGGCCCGACAATATGACCGGGATGCAGCACCGTTGCCGGAAAGCCGCCCCGTTGTGCCTCTCCCAGAAGAAACGTCTCAATCGCCGCTTTATTGACGCCGTATTCACCAAAAGGCTTGCACGGCTGCTCCTCCGTCGTCGGTACGGTCTCGCTGTGCCCGTGGACCCATATCGTCCCGCAATGCAGAAAATGCCGCACCCGCCCTCGCAGCGCTTCCACTAACTGGCGGGCGCTCTCTTCGGTGAAGCATATCATATCAATGACCGCATCCGGCGCAAGTTCACAAATCTGCTGACCGAAGCTGCCCGCCTGCTCAGCGGCGATGCGGTCAATCCTGACCTGCTGAACCGAGTCCCACGCAGAGTGGCTCTGGTATGGCAGCCGCTGCTGCCGGCTGACTGAAATAACTTCGTAACCTGCCTGTACTAACCGGGGCACAAGGTACGTCCCTACGTGACCTGTGCCCCCAATGATAACTACTCGCATTATAATGCTCCTCTAACTTGTCCGGGGAAACTCCTTACCGCCAGACCTCAATCGAGAGTCCACATCGCCAATGAATCCTGGTCTTTCACAAATAAGCGGTTACCGGAGATTACAGGATAAGCATAGGTCGGCGTTTCGGCCACCTTGTAGCGTGTTATTTCACTGTACTGCTTGCCGTCGGGTTTAAAGATAATTAGTTCGGAATTGTTCGGCAGTGCCATTAAACAGGAACCGGCATCGACAACGGCCCCGAAACCTCTGCTGCCGCTCTCGCTTTCGTTTATCCATGCGGTCTGTCCGGTCCCGGCGTTAATGCAGAACAGTTTGCTGTCGTTGGAGAGCCCGAAGAGCAGCCCGCCCTTTAGTACCGGCGTGTTGAACTGAGTGGCGACATCGGGGTTGCTCCAAACTTCTTTGGCGACAAAGCCCTCCGCCTGCTTTTCAAGCTTAACGGCCTTAGTTCCCCGTCCGGCGCCAGTGTATATCACCGTTTGCCCGTCGACAATCGGAGTGGCGGAGTTGTAAGCTCTTCGCTCCGGCACAAAAGGCAGTTGCCATAGCAGCTTTCCGTCGGCCGCTCCGATACCTACGATGCTCTTCTCCGAAAGCGTCACTATCTGTTTTGTCCCGTCAACTGTCAAAAGGACGGGCGAAGCATACTCCGGACCTTCGCCGGCCCACCTCCACTTTTCATCACCGCTGCCAAGGTCGTAGGCAATGAGAGCGCCGTTACCCTGCCCGCCGAGATGCGCGATGGCCATCCCATCGACGATTATCGGCGACATTGAAGTGAAGAATTTTGGTACAACCTTGGGGAACGGGTCCTTGCGCCAAACGACCTTGCCGGTTGCCCCGTCAAGGCACGAAACCACCCCGCCAACGCCCAGTGTGACGACCTTTCCATCGGCCACCGCCAGTGAGCTTCTGGGTCCGGGGTGCCGCGCTGCGGCGCCGGTCACGGCCTGAGCGGCGTATTTGTCCTTCCAAACCTCTTTGCCGCTGTCCGCATTCAAACAAAGGGTAACCTCATTACCATCCTGTCGAGTGAAGACATAAAGCTTCTCGCCGACCAAGGCAGGTGTGGCATCGCCTGAGCCGACCGTCGTCTTCCACTTCTGCGTCAGTTCCTTCGGCCATTGCTCGGGAGCCTTGAAATCGCTCACCTTACCATCTCGATTGGCTCCACGCCACTGGGGCCAATCCTTCGCCAAAACACTGCCCGCAACCACTAAAATCACACAGACCAGCATTACGCCCCTCAATTGATTTGTATTTTTCATAATAAACTCCATTTTGATAGCTGTTGAAAAAACCGCACCGAGTTGCACACACG
Source organism: uncultured Pirellulales bacterium (assembly GCA_964614315.1). Lineage (GTDB taxonomy): Bacteria > Planctomycetota > Phycisphaerae > Sedimentisphaerales > Anaerobacaceae > CAZTKW01. Next base: position 10,932 of record CAZTKW010000015.1, on the reverse strand, counting down.
GCAACTCGATACCGCTGCGGATTTACCTGTTAAACTCTAATCCGCTCCGACTGATGTGTCAATACCATTTATGCAATATTTCCGGCATTAAACGCCTGCCGGCTGAGTAAAAATACCATAATTTTCCCTCCCACGCCACTGTTCCGACCCACCTTTCACACTTCCTCCAGCCAAACTCAACGGAAAATCTGTATGGATTTGCACTGTGTTGCCGATAAAAACCTTAAAGATGTTTTATTGAAGCTTATCAATTACGTAATCCTGGAGGCCGAAATGAAAATCAGAATATCACTTTACTTACTCTTGTCGCTCTCAGCTATCATAGCTGGTTGCAGAACGCCGGCCGAAAAAGTTAGTAAACCTCCTTATGACAACCCTTTACCGCCAGGCCAATACGCTCTGCGTAAAATAACAGACCCTGCCCTCATTCCTGACTTTACTATGGCCTCTCTGGATTTGAACGAATTGAATTCGACTGTCCAAAAGAGCTTGAATTACCTCGCCAAGCCTTCGAGCCAACTGTTTTTCCCAGCCGGCGAAATAACCCATCGGCAGGCGGTGGATAGCCTGCGCGCTTTTTCAGACCTTTTGGATTCCGGCATGTCAGGACCCGAATTAAACGCTGCTATACGCCAAAATTTTGATGTTTATATGTCCGTTGGCTGCGATGACCACGGAACAGTCCTGTTCACCGGCTATTACTCTCCAATTTTAGAAGGCTCATTCGACCCTGACGAGCATTTTAAATATCCGTTATACAAACAGCCGGAAAACCTCATTAAAAACTCTAAGGGTGAAATACTTGGACGACGCTTCAGGGATGGAACTGTCGGCCCATATCCAGAACGTGCTGTCATTGAAGACGCAATGATGCTTAGAAACAGGGAGTTGGTTTGGCTCAAAGACCCCTTCGAAGTGTACATCGCCCATGTCCAGGGCTCGGCAAAGATAAAATTACCCGATGGAACCCTGACAACAGTCGGCTATGCCGCAAACAACGGCCACGAATATAAAAGCATTGTCAAAGAACTCGTTAATAATGGCGGTATAGACAGCTCACAGATGAGCCTCTCGGCTATGATAGAATACTTTAAAAAAAATCCAGACCAGGTGAAATGGTACACCCGAATGAATCCGAGATTTATCTTTTTTAGAAAAGAACAGGGTGAACCGCGGGGCAGTCTGAACGAACCCGTAACGCCTATGAGGACCATTGCTACGGATAAATCTATCTTTCCCCGGGGCTGCCTGTCGTTTATCTCAACCAACCTGCCTCAACTTAGAGGTACCAGCGTATTTACCCAGCCTTACACAGGCTTTGTTTTGGACCAGGATACCGGCGGTGCTATTCGAGCGCCGGGACGCTGCGATATCTATATGGGACAGGGAGACACCGCCGGAGAACTTGCCGGGAGAACTTACCAGGAAGGCAAACTGTACTATCTGTTTTTGAAGTCAACAGATTATTTAGCCAAATCTTAGTCATCCAGCCGTAATATCGAAAAAAAAAGCCTGCCGAAAGTAGCTCCGGCAGGCTCAATAGACTTAAAGCTTAACTTAAAATCAACCGCGTCTTCTGGATCTGCGGACAACTTTCGTGCCTGTTACCTTCTGGCTGCCTCTCGATGTCGTCAGTTCTCCGGTAAGCTTCGATTCCTCCAGTTTTCCTTCGAAGCTCATTTCGAATTCCCGCTCACGAAATTTCATAACTGCCTTAAAACTTACCTTGTCCCCTTCGAGGTTCACCTTTTCAAGTGGCATGGCCCCGTACAGCCCGCTCATGTCCGGATTGACTATCAGTCTTTGTTTGCGGTCACCGCGCTCCGATGCCACTTCAAGGTTCCATCTACCGATAAGGGCTGCGCCGGCCAGTTTGCCCTCGGCTGTAATATCGCCTCGCTCGGACTTAAAAACGCCGGTAAGAGTATTAACACCTTCGATGCTTCCCTCGAATGTCGATTCCCACTCGCGGTCATTCATCTTGCTTTTTCTCTTGAAGGTTAGGCTGCGCCGCTCGTAAGCCAAATCACTAATCGTATGTTCGCCGCGCTCGCTCTTCCATTCACCCGTCAGTTTGCCTTCTTTGTCTGCCTTGATGATAAGCGTTCCGGTAAATTCCCGCTCACCCATCTTCAGTTTCATTTCCCAGTTCCCCGCGGCCCTCGGTACCCTTGGACTCCGCGTCCCTTCCACCTTTCTCTCGCCTCTGTCGCTCGACAGCGTTCCTGAGAGTTTACCTTCCTTGATTGTTCCGGTAAACTTCGACGTGGTCGTTCCGCCTTCACGGTTTCGGCTCTCCCGTACAAAGCTCAGTTTTCCTTCTTCAAACTTGACCTCTTTCAGTTCACCAAGTCCCCAGAAACTTATCCATTGACCCGTTTGGTTGCCCTCCCTGTCCCTCGAAAACGACAGAATCGATTCACTCTGTCTTCCATTGTAATCTACCTTCACCTGCCAGTCGCCGTACATTCCGACTCTGCGGGCCCGGCCCGGCCTGCTCGATTCCTGTGCCCAAACCTGTGCCGAAAGTACGACCGCAATCAAAAGTGAAAAATAAAGGACAGTTTTGAGACTTGTTCGTTTTGTCATAATACATTCCTCCAGAAAAAGTAAAATTATTGGTTGGCTCGCTTTGTACTTCATCTGCCTTAACCTGTCAATGAAAATACAGATAATCCGGGACTTTTTTTGACCTCCAAAAAACCCCGCCCCATCTTGATTTGCAGCAATTTATACCTTCCGCTAAAAAGAAAAACAGGACTGAAGATGTATAAAAACACCTCAGGCCCTGCAAAAACTTCCGGCTTAAGCAATAATAAAACTAAATTATCAGCGATTTAACTGGATATCGTCGAAGAATACCGGGCCGGCCCCGACAGGACGAGGACTAACACAATCACCCACTCCGATTTCGAGGCTTTTCACATGGAACATATCGAAACCGGGGTTGTCGTCAAGGAAGTACGGAAGGTCAATATCCCACTGCTGCCATTCCTCCAGCTCCAAATCGCTGATGTTCCAGGCGTCGCTGTATTTTACCACGGCAACTACGTCGCTGGTGTCTGTCAGTTTAACATAAATCTCGTCAATGCTTGGAGTTCCTCTGAACCAGAGAGATAAACTTGCACCGGTTCCATCAAGCGTGTAATCCTCAGCAGAGCCTGTTCGGCTGATGCCGCAATAATACGGTTCTTCATAATTGTATGACAAGATTTTCACGGACCTATCACCGCTGTGTACATAAGTCGATTCAAGTTCATACCACGATTCCGTTGCACCAGTCGGGTCCCATACAGTTTTCAGCTCGGTTGTCGAGCTGAAAGACTCAAAATCCTCCAAAGGCTCCGGCACCGGCAGCGGTGTGTAAAACTGGCAGTCGTCCGGCCATTGCGAGGCAAAAAAAGTATAGTCCTTAAAATCGATAATAGCATCTTCGTGCAGATTCGCGAAAGAATAGTAACCGTTCTTGAGCCAGTCGTTTGCCATGTATCTGAGAGACTCCATACACCCACTGGCCCCGCACGGCGTTGGTACCGGCCGCATTTCCACTCCCGCAGGTATCCCCTCGACTAAATAAACGTGCCGTTCAAGGCCCGCAAAGTCATCGACAATAACACCGCCGCTAACCGGCACGGTGCGGCTCTCGAATAGGACCTCCGCCACGCTGGCGTGAGAGAGGAACGGGGCTGTAATTTGAACATTATTGCGAGCATAAGGCTTAATATTCACCGTAATAAGTGCCGTCTGGTTCTGCTCAACCGCTGCACGGCCGATACCCCTCACCTCACCGGCATCGTTTGCAAAGGCAAGCCCGTCTTCAAGCTCCATTCCGACAAGAAATTCTTCTATCGAACGAAGCTCATTGCCTAATTCAACAAAGTCACTCCACTTGTTCTGAGCCCCATCGAACTCGAACCACAGTATCCCCCCGGCCCCGCTGACTACGCACATATAAGCCTGACCCCAGTTTTCTTCGCGCGTAATGTCAGACTGTGCCTTGGGTACGAAGATGTTCACTTCACCGTTGCGCGCAGAACGCCTGAACATCTCGCTGGCACGCCACACTTTCCACAAGTTACTGTTGATTGGCGTTCCCTCAACCACGTATGTGTCCCCGCCTGAAATATCGGTTACGTCTCGGTACCGGTATATATTGGACGGGCACCACGGTATGACGATGGATTGGGTCGGATGGTAGCAGTCGATCGCGCGGATTACTTCACCGGCCCTGGCCAGTACCGGCGGCTCGGCAACCGCTGATGGACTCGCATGGTCCGGCTCGTCACAAAGGTAATAGCTGAACAGAGCAGGGTGCTCCTTGTATTTACGAGCAAAAGAAGCCGCCGCCTCTGGGGCGATACTGCGCATCGTTGCCGTAAGATTAACGCACGTCAGCAGGTTATACTCAGCGCATTTGTCCATAAATGCCATCTCCGGCGAAGTCAGTTCGCTCGGGAAGCAGAGATTAAATGGTGAGTCTTTAAGAATTTCCGGGTCCGAACGAACGAAACCCATCATAAATGTCGGCACCCGGTTAACGTAACAAATCCCGTCAGCCCATGTCACCACTGTCGGCTCGCCCGTCGCCTCCGAAACAGGTTCGATGCTCCCCGTCGCCCCGTTCAGGCTTACGGTATAATCGTCCAGCCATGCCGCTACACCGTTAAGATTACGGGCCTCCATTACAAAACGCTTGGTCAGACCCGCGGAAATAAAAAACTCCCACTGCACGTGCTGCCAGTCCCCGGTCATCGTGATAGTTGCAGGCTGACCATGATCGTCGAAAAGGGCCCCCGCAGGGCCTTTGAGCCAATAATCAACTGTATAGGTTCCTGCCTGTATGAACGTACGGGCAGAATCCCATATACTTATGTCCTGGTCTTGTCCCAGCGGCTGGAACTTAAGAGCTCTCCCAGTCCCAAGACGACCGGAACCCGGAGGCGAAAGAAGTTGGAAATTTGCAGGGTCAATCGCCCACGTGTGGTAGCCAGCTTCGAAGCCGGGAAACTCCGGCAGATAAAAGCCATCCGGCTTGACCATCTCGGCATCTTCAGGATAAGCTGTGTAGGGCTCCGTAGGCCCTGTCGAGATACGAACGTTATCGATGTAGAGCCCCTCGGTACTGCTGTCATAGTAATGACGGCTTGTCAGCTTGATTCCGATGCGGTTGATATTTGAAATATCAACGCTGATACCAATACCGCTGCTGGTGAATGTATATGCAAGGCCGTCGATGCGGACGTGCTGTGTTGTGAAACCGGCGTAAACATTATACTCCCAGGCCCGGTTGTTTGTGCTGAAATCGTAAGCATAGGTTTCTATCATCATCACCTCACCGGGGTTATAGACATCGAACTTTAAGTGAACGTAGTCGCTCCAATCGACACCGCCAAGGTTGAGATAAGCCGTCGCATACTCAGCCACATGATATGAGCGTAAACCATCTGAGGGATGATTAGTTGATATCGTACCCCCGCTCCAGATGACTGTTTCGCCCGACTCGAAGGATGTGATAAGTTCGTCCGCATCAGCCGAACCGACAATAAACAGTAATATCGCCGAAAACAAAACCAAAAATTTTCCCTGCTTCATAACATTCACCCTTTTTTCCCGTGATTTACTTGTGGTTTAAGGTTCTGAGATACGCTTGCAAACGGCCGTTCCAATCAAAAAAACCGCTTTTAACGAGACGTACCTCCTTCTAGCTATTGTTAAATCATTATAACCGATTTCACGGCAAAAATAAAGTTTTTTTTGCCCTTGGTATGCAAATATTATCTTGCTGGTGCTGCCTGTAAAAAACCGCTCTGAACTGCCTTAAAAGCCGAATTATTTCCCATTCCCGATGCAGTACAGGTTTTCGTTGCTTCGTAATATCAGTTTGCCGTCGCAGACAATCGCGCTGGCATCGAAAGTGCTTTTATCCTCAACTTTGTTTAGAGCCAGTTGTTCGAACTGCGGTTTTGCCGCCAATACCAAAGTGCCGTCCTTACGTGTAACGACGTAGATTCTTCCTTCAGCTAACATCGCCGATGCATAAGGCTGTACCTTGACTCGTTCCGAATATTTCATCGCTCCGTCCCCAAGGCCAAGACAATAAGCCGTTTTAGTGCGGTCGCTAACCCAGTAAAGGTGTCCCTCATAAACCACCGGAGAAGAAACAAGCGAACCAACATCAACCTCCCACACTTTATGCGTCGCTGTTACGTCCCCTCGACCCCCGCTTCGCACCGCAATCGCTTTCGCAGAACGTCCCCCCGTCGCATACAAAATGCCTTTATCCGATACGATGCTCGGACAGATATAATCATCGATACCTTTGCACCGCCAAAGTTCCTTGCCCGTCTTCGGGTCAAATCCCAGTATCCATCCTTTCACGCTCACCGCCAGCTCCATTTTACCGTCGGCCGTCTCTACAAGGTAAGGTGTATTCCACGATGAATCCATCCCGCCGCTCCGCCACACTTCTTTCCCGTCTGCCTTGTTTATTCCGACAAGCTCCTCGCTCTCAACGCTTGCATTGATAATAACCAGGTCTTCATACAATACCGGCGAAGTCCCGCTCCCCCAACCGTGCGTTTTAGTCCCCACGCCGGTGCGCCAGATTTCTTTACCTTCCCTGTCTAATTTCAAAACCCCGCTCTTCCCGAAAAAGACATAAATATACTCTCCATCCGTCGCCGGCGTCGCTGCCGCATACCCATGATCGCGCACGCTTTTAGACTCCGGCAGTGTCGGCTCGATTTTCGTGTCCCGGATTATCTTCCCCGTTTTACCGTCAACACAAACAACGTGAAGCCGCAAATCCTCCATCTTCCCCGATTCGCTCGCCATTCCGTATCCGCTGTAACACGCAACATAAATCTTACCCTCTAATGCAATCGGGCTCGATGACCCGTAACCCGGCAGACCCGTCTTCCAAACCACGTTCTCCGTCTCGCTCCAGGTAACGGGCAAATCTTTTTCCTCGGAAATTCCATGTCCCCCAACTCCTCGAAACTGCGGCCACTCACCCGCTGATACAACCTGAACTAAAAGCAAAACCAAAATTAATGATAGGGTATGACTCTCTTTTTTCTTAAACATAACTGAGCCTTTCAAATTTCTTGCCAAACAAACTATCGATGCTGTCTGCTTAACCGCTTTTTTAACGCGATTAAGCCGCTCAGCTACGTTGCCGAGCCGCTTCCAGCACATTATACTCCATCAGCCCCCCTTATGCAATACGTTTCCGCCTGTGGTAAGGTTCTTGATTATTTAGCCCGTCCGCGGTATCCTTATTGAATAAAGTATTCTATGGTGAAAGGCTGTGTTACGGAGAATCTATTATGCCTTATAATATCCGAATAGTAAGCACTTACCCCCCAAGAAGATGTGGAATTGGCACTTTTTCACGGAATCTTGCAAACGCTCTCGAGCATTTTACCGGAGAGGTCGGAAGTATCAGAGTATCTGCCATTGACAAGGAAAATCTGCCTTACAATATTCCGGTCGACCTTATTATCGACCAGTACAATCCTCAATCCTGGAAGGAAGCAATTAAGGATATTTTGGCCAGGGCGGGCGAAAGCCCCAATCCTACCGTCGTTTTATTGCAACACGAATACGGCCTGGATCCCGATGAAAAGGGAAACGACGGTGATGGTACAAATTTTATCAAAATGGCCGAAACTTTTACGCTAAAAGGCCTGACAACTTTTGTCTATCTCCATACTGTTCTCGATGAGCCTGACCCGCATCAGAAAATGGTGTTGCAGGAATTAGCCAAACACAGTGACGGGCTTATCGTCACTACCGAAAGTGCCGTTAATATCCTCGAGTCAAAAACTTACGGAATAGAGCATTACAAACTCAAGCATATTGACCACGGCATCAGGATGCAGCATCCTTCTCAATATGACCGCCTGGCCATCAAAGAAAAGTTTGGGTTCAGGAACTGTTTGCTGGTGACTACACTTGGTTTATTATCTCCCGACAAGGGTCTTCAATATAGTATTCGCGGTTTTGGCAAATTCATCGAAGAATCCCTGACAAAAACACAAAGAGAAAACATCCTGTATCTCATTGCCGGCCAGTTCCATCCCGAGTTTGTGAAAAACGATGGCGGCCGGGAATTCGAACAATACACGCAACTCTTAAACGATGCACTCGAACAATCCCGCGTAAGATGGTGCAGGGTTAAAGAACTCGGCACTTTCGATTTTAAAGAATACGACGTGGTTTTCCTCGATGCTTTTATGGATGAAGGCACGTTGCTCAAGCTCTACGGCGCATCAAACGTTATGCTTTTGCCGTATCTTAATACCCAGCAAATCTCCAGCGGCATACTGGCCGATACCGTCGGCTCCGGAAGAGTGGCAGTCGTAACAAAGTCAAAGTATGCTTTGGAACTAATACATTCTAACAAACGCTGCCCCGATGGTGCCGTTATTGGAAGACATGCCAGAGGGATACTGATTGACCCGGCCGAAAAATCTGTAGAACAAATCGCTGAAGCTCTTGATTTCCTTATTTTCAATCCCCAGAAGCGAATACGAATGGAAAAACAGGCGCATCAGAGAGGATACCAGATGAGATGGCAAAATACCGCATGGGCGCTCCTCCAGCATATTGAATTTATCCGAGAGGAAAAAGAGATTGTTACCGGAAGAGGTCTAAAGTTCAAAAGGGAAAAATTATCTAAATACCAGAAAGATTCTTGATTTGTAAGATTGGAGCAAAAAAATGGGATGGGCAATCGCCGTATTTATTATTTTTGTCTGTGCATTCTGGTTTGTCAGCCGAATTTATAGCAAGCCGCAAGATACACGCAAAAATAAGCAAACACAGGGAATTGGCGACAATGCTGATGATAGCGGCTCTGATGCTGACAGCGACGAATAATGAATAAACAAACCGGTCTGTTCAAGCGCAAAAAAACTTAAAATAATTAGTGAAATGAGGTGGCCTTAATGGATATTTGGGCATCGGGAATGAGTCTTGATTTAAACAAACTATATCGTACTCAGATTGGCCCTTTAAATTTATGGTTAAAGCGGCATTTTGACGAGATACATATTGCAGTTGAACATTCCGAAGATGAAACTTCTGAAAATGAAGCCGTTGCTTTTTCTCTGGAGGATGAGACTTCCAAAGAACCTGAGGACTGGAAACGCTGGGTTGTAGGAGAAAACGGCAATACAATATCCCTTCTTCCGATTATGCCGGACAGGCCTGTTGTTGTGCGTCCTGAAGTTCCTGTAAAAATACCTCAAGACCATGAAGCTCTTTTCTTTGTAAGTATTCCCGTGTGGGTAAAGATTGTTGTGAACGACAAAAAGGTGCTTGTTTTGTGTGAGGAACCCTCTGTTGTTCTTTCCAATATCTGGTTTGGAGATACTATGTCTGGAGAGTTGTGCTATTCTTTGCGGACTAAAGCTCGCAGGCAGATTCTTGACGCAGAACCAAAACCACACAGGGCGGTATGTCCTGTAAAAATCACAAACACCACAAGCTCCCAGCTTGATATTGAGCGATTTTGTGTACATGTGGAGTATTTGAATATTTATAAAGGAACCATACGTTTATGGACTAATGAGGTTTGTATTAATTTTCAGGGTGAGGATGCAGCTAATAAAATTCATTATACTCAGAAGCCCCCGGAATATGAAACTGTTCAGGATATTGTCGGCAAGGCTCGAACTGTCTGGAAAAAGACCCTTCTGAAAAAGAGCCTGGGTACATTTAAATTATTAACGGGATTTTAATCATATCATAACAGTATGAGGTATTAATTATGTATATTGTTGCAGGTATAAATTGGTCTGAAGTTCTTACGGCTGAAAATTTTGCCGTTTTTATCAGAGTTGTGTTTTTAGCTTCGGCGGGTTTTCCACTTTTCTTTTTCATTGCAGCTTTTGCTGGAAAAGCAACCAGAAAAAAACTTACACCACAGGCAAATATGCTCCTTCGCAAAGGGATTTTTTACACTGGCAGTATTTGTATCATCATCTCTATTCTTTATCAGCTCGGCTTTAAAATGACAGCCCTTTTAGGTGCTGCCGGTATTGCAGGTATCGCTATTGGTTTTGCTTCTCAAACCAGTGTTTCAAATATAATCAGTGGTATCTTTCTTATATCTGAACAGCCTTTCCAGGTTGGTGATTTGATCAAAGTCGGCGATTCTTCAGGGGTGGTTCTATCTATCGATTTGTTGTCCATCAAGCTCAGAACATTCGACAATCAGCTTGTCAGGATTCCAAACGAGTCCCTGATAAAAAACCAGGTCAACAATATTACTCGATTTCCCGTTAGAAGACTGGATATTGAACTTGGTGTCGCTTACAGAGAGAACGTCCGGCACGTGAAAAAAGTACTTTCGGAGATAGCACAAAAGAATACATACTGTTTGGATGAGCCTGAACCGCTCATTCTTTTCAAAAATTTCGGCGACTCTGCTCTTGAATTTCTTTTTGCTGTCTGGTGTGTAAAGACCGATTATCTCAGGCTTCGTCAGACTATAATGCAGGATATAAAAGAAAAATTCGATGCCGAAGGAATAGAAATACCATTCCCGCACAGAACATTATATACAGGTTCGGTCACGGAACCGTTCCCGGTAACCATTGTCGACAAAAAGCCTGATAATAATTCCTGATGCCGAAAAACGGCTAAACGCTTTTCGGCTCTAAAAAAACGAAGGATATCGACTGTAGGTCTAAATAAAGGATACAGCCCTTGTACGTTGCAATATTAATATTGGGCTTTGTTCTGGTCGTCAAAGGAGCGGACTTTCTTGTCGATGGTGGCTCGGCTCTGGCAAGGAGACTCCATATCTCCGATCTTGCCGTTGGTTTGACTGTCATTGCCTTCGGAACTTCTTTGCCGGAGTTGTTTGTAAATGTTTTTGCCAGCGCCCGCGGAAACCCTGAAATTGCACTCGGAAATATACTC